>JAUVAA010000004.1 GCA_030591965.1 bacterium | reverse complement strand
TAAGCAACTACTCACTGCCTTACCCTATGCTGATACGGTTGATCAAGTGGAAGCTTTGCTGCCTTGGAATATTAAAAAACCGGATATTTCTGAATAGGGCAAGTACGTGCGTCATTGAGCGCTTACCCCGCAATGATATAAACTACTCGTTAGGCAATTTAAATCAAATGTACACTTAAAAAAGAATAAGAAATGAGATATTTTTCGCTATGCATTTTGATACTGTTTTTATTAACAGCCTGTACAACACACCAAGCAATGGTGAAGGGCTATACAGAAAAATATAAAAAAAATATACAAATAACACGTGCAAAAAATAAAGAAATCTGTGATTCTACTAAAACAGCAGCATATAGAAAAACAATTAAAAACTACGCAATTACTAATGATTATGCAAATCTAGAAGTTGAACTTGAAAAAATATATAAATGCAAAATCAAAGAAGTAGCTAATCCACTCAGTGTACCTGAGCGTAAAGAGCTTTATATAGAAATAGGTAAACTCGCTGAGTTGCGGTACCTTGTAGTACTGAATAGAGGTGATATCATTAAAGCTTTAACTCTTTTTAAGAAAGCTAAAAAACTCAATGCTTCAATAACAAATATCTGTGACCTCACTAAAACAAAAACGTTTCATGACGCCTATGATCAAGCTTTTAAGCTCAAACATCATCGTCAATTTAAGTCTGCACTTGACGCGATATACGAATGTCAAACTATTAAAATTAACAATACGACTGAACAATCTAAACTTTTAACGCATAAAAAAAGAAAGAAGGAGATTGTCACTGCAATGACAATCACGTTATTACAAATGAACGAAATTACAGAAGCGATACGTTTATATCGACGTCACTACAAAGACTACTGCAATATTGTTGAATCAGATTTTTTTCATTACATAGTAGAAAAAGCTGTAGCAACTCACCCACTAGATTCTAGCGGCGAGAATCTAATTAATAAATGTAAACTCAGCAAATAAAAACAAGGGACAGGTGTTAGTACCGCTACCAGTTACATTTAAACAATAAATATCAATTAGTTGTATATTATTTTCTTCGTTTTTTCATTAATGAATACCCTTTTGGTCTTCGCTTGATATCTCTTGGCTCATTTGGCCAATTTCTGTTTGACTTATTAGAGGGGATTAATCTTCCTAAGGCTGCTCCTGTTAATGTGATACACAAAATGAGCACTTCAGCTTGTGTAGTTCTGGATTTACGAGTTAATTTAGATTGATATATGGAATCTAAAATAGGTTTGTTAGAGTATTACTTGAAAAAGAAAGAAGTAATAGGGGTCGACACAGAGTTCGGAATATAAACCCCGTTAAGCTTTTTTCAATAATTTTTTTCCACTTTCTCGTAGCGGTCCATCGAGGTTCATAGGGTCAGCCGGTAATACCGCTACCAGTCACACTAATTCCTTCCATATCAACTGGTTGCATATTCTCTTCTTCGTTTTGTCATTAATGAATACCCCTTCGGTCTTCGCTTAATAACTCTTGGTTGATTTGGCCTGATTCGTTGCCCGATTTCCGTTTGTGCCATGGCTATTAAGAGAGGGTGTAATATTTTCCCTAAAGCCGTTCCTGTTAGCGTGATACATAAACTTGCAGTATTACGCATCAGTTGAACAGCTGCCATTTCATGGGGTCAGCCAGCTTGATCCCTATAGTTTTGGTAATTTTCAACCCGTAATGCAGAACTTTTAGCTAAATTCTGATATAGCTTATGTTCAGTGATTAAAATACCTTCTTCACCTAACGCATTATGCCGGTGACTTGACCAAGGATAATCAGCAGTGCCTTTAACCATATTAGCCTTAACGGGGCTCATTTCAATATAATGATAAAGTGTAAAAGGTAGTTCTCACTATCTATTAGGCATGACTTAAACCGACCTTCCCAGATAGTGCCAGTCTATTTCGTGCCCGCTAGGGTAATAAGAAGATGCAAGTGATTACTCATGATGACATAAGCATAGAGGTGACAAGCAGATTTGGATAATGCATGAGTAATATCTTCTTTAATCCGAGCCATCCAATATAATAACCTCTTGATTTTCAGTAATTTATATCTTTCTTATACCATAAATCGAGTTGAATTTAGATGTGGTTGCCCTGACGTTTTCGTCTCGTTGCGCTTCAACCCCCAGTTCAAACTTATGCTGATCAATCCATAGGCAACTTGATACACCATCCAATTTTCAAAACTAGCCCCCCAAAGAAATGGGTATCCGGGTAATAAAAATTACAATAACCCTTGATTACTCCAGATAGTTTCTGGCCTTTGGGGAAGCATTTGCATTAAATTAACTTGAGGAATTTGATTAATTGAATGCGTTACAAGTACATTATCTCCTAAGATAGCTGAGCTATAATAATCATCAACTACTCTAGTAAAATTACCGTTAAAATTAAGTGCTATTGCCGTAAATGTGGCTGATTTTAAAAAATAAGTATTTTCAAATTGTGCGTACTTTACTACAGGCATGTTCTCTTCCCCTAATATAATACCGTCTGAACCAACAAATATAATATGATCATCAGATGAAAGTCTATCCCAAGCATGCCAAACACCCCAAGTATCAGACTCTTCTTCTGGAATATTATTTATCGTGCTACCTGAATTAACTTGTATATATATATCATAGCTAACACTTGAATCAAATTCACGCCCAGAATGATTTGAGCTTACTCCTTCAATTAAATCAAATACAACAATTGTAGGATCAATTTCAGCACTGTCTAAAATAGGCAGCGTGGTATTCTGCTCACTAAAATTATTACTTTCATCAACTACATCTAATACTGGATCAAGAATATTAATCACTCGTGTCGCTATTGAAGTATTACCTAAACTACCCACTGCGGTATAGGTGACGACATAACGACCAATAGTATCAATATCTACATTACCACTAATAATAGGCTGGATATATCCCTCTACACCATGGTACGCGACTGCACCTAATTCTATGTAGGTTTCACCTTGAATTAAATTAATTTGTTGAGCGCCCTGTAAAGTAATAACAGGCCCGACACTCACCCCTGCCTGCTTAAATAAACTTTCATCAAAACCGTATATGCCTTCAATCACGAGAGCTAATTCAGCTTCTAATTTTTCTGTTGGTAAAACCTTCTCAACAGTTTGGTTTGCATCGGCTTCAGGTTGATTAATCTTAATCGCATTATTCATTTGCTGTGCAAACTCCACACCTAGAAATAATACATTGCCTTCTTCGTCACGTATTTCTAATTGATTCTGTTTTAACTCTTCAATCACTTGTTTTTGAATCAACTGGGCTAATTGACTGATACGCTCGGTTAATTGTGTTTTTACAATTCCTGCCGCGACTTGCCCATCAATTTGACCATCACTTAAATCCTCAACAACCGCCTTCATGGTTTTAGTCAGTGATTTTTCAGCAGCATGACTGAGTCGTTTCATAAACTCAATCGCCGCTTGGTTGGCTTTAATAATATCTGCCACGTTATCTTTACTGGTTGGCGTTGATACGGGGTTAATATTCATATCTAAACCAAAACTCATACCATTTAATATATTCTTAACTGCTTGACTAATCTCACCTGCACTATGATTAGGAAATAATTGGGTTGATAGCGTAATCAAACTTGAAAAAGTATTGATATTAATGGTTTTATTACTTGTCGTTTGGATGTCCTCAATAATTACTGAATTGAGTGAAAAAATCAGCGGTTGCTCAGTAACAATATCGGTTCCCTCTGTAATAGTAGCCAATAAAGGGAATTTAGCACTATCAGGAATTGTTAAAGCATAATGTCCTTTAGTATCTGTTTTTGAACTGTTAATAATCACATTATCACGGTCACGTAATTCAATAATACCATTAACTATCGGCCCATCAATCACATCTCCTGCAACAGTGATTGATGCACTATTACTTGCATAGTCATTGGGTATACCATCATTTTTAGGTTCGCTACAGGCATTTAAAACACTAGTAAGTAATATAAGGCTAATCGGTTTTAATTTAAAACCTATTATTTTTGTTTTTATAGTCATAATCCCTTTCTGTTATAAAGTTGCATTAGAGTTTAAGTCTTGAACCTGTCGATACCGTATGATGTACCACATAATCACACTCTAAAATGCTGTCGTAAGCACTAAACCCTGATATTTATTGCTGAATTGTGCAGCAGCAACATTTAGGCATAATTTAAAATAATCTCGACCGGGTTGTGTCCGTAAAACTGTTAATATGTTAAAGGTATTATTTTAAAGCAGACATTTTTAATTTACCATTAGATTTTTTTACAATGAGCAGCCTTATGTCATCCATCCAATATCTTCACGATTTAGTTGATCAACAACAATTTACTACACTAAAAAAAGAAGTAAAAAATTATCTTGCACAAACAAATGACATTCAAGCATTGCCCCTAAAAATACTTGCCTTTGTACATTTAAACGAACATATCGAAGCTGAAAAAGCACTAGTAGAGATACAAGCATATCTAACTGAGCTGAATGATGATGCCCTTGTTGATATTGCTGGCGTCTATTGTTTAATGTATCGACTTAAAGAAGCAAAAGAACTTTTAGAAACCATCATCAATAAGCACCCTAATAATGCAATGGCCTTAGCACGATTAGCCTGGTGTTATATGCAAAATGATGAGTTTGAACAAGCCATTACTTTATATCAACAATCTATTACGCTAATTCCTACCCGACTACCTATTTGGAGCGTTTTATCTCGCCTCTACCTACAAACTAAAGATATTAAAAACGCACAGAATGCATTAAATGTAGGTATCCGCTACTTAAATGAACAGAAAGAAAAACTACCCGAAACTGCCATAGCTCATTTTACTGAACAATTCCGTTGTGGCCAACTCGAACTTTGGGTTATTAACCAACAAATAACCCAAGCTGAACAATGGCTAGAAAAATACAAAGCACTTCTTAACGAAGATCAGTGGACTACTTTAATTGTTCAATTTACCAATACCTTATCAAGTATTGGCGAACACGCCACAGCAGAAGAATCTCTTATTTCAGCTTTAAAAGTTTACCCAAAAAATGAAATACTTATTTATCAATTATATGAACTAGCTAATATACAAGGTCGTACAGGGCAAGTGGTAAAACTACTCAAACGACTTATTTCGCTAGCAAAAGAAAATGAAAAACCTGAAGTAATATACTGGGTGCAGCTATCAACCGCCTGCTTACACCAAGTGATAGAGCAAGCTCGCCACGCGGCAGAAAAAGCTGTTGAACTGATTGAAACAATGCAGACTAGTGATGAAATCTCAGACAGCATGATAAAAGCACTCAGTCTACAAGCCAAAAATTCCTTAGCTCAAGTCGAGAGCCAAGAACAAAATTTTGATTTAGCAGAAAACCTCTTTAAAGAAGTATTAGCAAAAAACCCTTACTTTATTGGTGCGTTACAAGGCCTGGGTGAGCTACAAATGCAGCGCGGTAACATAGATGAGGCCATCGCATTGTTTGAGCGCATTAAAGATATTGATCAAACAAAAGGCTACTCATCCCTCATTAATGCACGCAACTTCCCTGATAACTCAGTTGTGCTAGAACGCATGGAAAAAATTGCAAGAAAATCCAGTCTAGAAGGGGGAGTTAACAGTAGTTTACTATTGAAAATTGCTAGTGCATGGGAAAAAAGGAAAGACTACGATAAAGCTTTTTCCCTTGCGGAAGAGGCGAATAATACAAGTAAACAACTTCTAAAATACAACGCAAAAGCACATCGTCAAGAATGCGGGCGCATCCGTTACGCCTTCTGTAAAGAGCTCTATGAACATCGCCCTAATACCGGTGTTAATTCCAGCTTGCCTATCTATGTACTTGGTATGCCACGCTCAGGCACTACACTTGTAGAGCAAATTTTAGCGGGGCATAGCAAAATCTGTGGTGCTGGGGAACTCGGTGTTATACCAAGCCGTATACAAGGGTTAAATCGCTGGGAACGCCACACCGGATCAGGAAGGCGTTACCCAGATTGTATAGATGACTATACGCCCTACGTAATAGAAGGGATTGCCACCGGTATTTTAGATGAACTTCAAGAATACGATGAACAAGCTTTGCATATCATCGACAAACTTCCGCATAATTTTGAGCATATTGGCTTTATCAAATTTCTTTTTCCTAATGCTAAAATCATCTCAGTTAGACGTGACCCGAGAGATATTGCCCTCTCAAACTACTTTACCGACTACCAAGCCAAACATGGCGGTATGGGCTTTGCCTATGACCTAGAATGGATAGGTGAACAACTTGCAGATCACAATATGATGATGCATCATTGGCAAACCCTCTTTCCCAATGAAATTCTAGAAATAAACTATGAAGATGTCGTTAACGACACTGAAAGCATAGCTCGAAAAATGCTTAACTACATTGGTGTAAATTGGGAGGCCCAAGTTCTAAAATTTAACGAACTTGAGCGCTCTGTTAAGACAGCCAGCGTCTGGCAAGTACGTCAACCCATCTACAAAACCTCAAAAGAAAAATGGAAACACTATGAAAAGCACCTTACTCCATTGACAAAAGGCACCAACAAAAAAATACAAATTGAAGATATCAAAATGCTTACTCTACCTATAGCAGGCTACCTAACCACCGGTGTTGAGCACTACCACAAAGGTGAACTTGACGAAGCCGAAACTAACTTTAAAAAAATGCTGCATCACATTCCAGATCATGCTGCATGCAATTACATGGTAGGTCTTGTTTACCTGAAAAAAAACCATATAGAAGAAGGTATAAATAAAATTAAAAAAGCTATCAATAAAGTCCCTTCGCAAAAAGAATGGCAAGAAACTCTTAAAAAAGCCCTAGTACAACAAACCGTAAGTTAGTGACCCTATTTACACGACCATGACTTTGTGTTAATCAGCTTGCAAAACTTACCAGGGTTCTGGGGAAAACAGCGTTGAAAAGTTTCCACCCCAGATTGTGTAAAATCCGATATTTTGTCGGAGAACCCTGGAGTGTTAATCATGGATATAATTGCCGAAGTCAGAATACGGCATCTTGTCAGTGGAGAGAGTATTAGTTCAATTGCTCGTTCCCTTAAAAGTAAGGGGTAGTGATAAGGTAAAAGTGTGGAATGAGGTGTTCTTAAGAAGCTGTTTATTGACCAATTTTGGTCAACCATAAAGAATTTTGAGCAAAAATTCAAAAAATGCTACCTTTTTTGCTACTACTGAAAAAATCGCCCCCATACACTCTATTTTGGCTGGTATGCGAACTTTTCAGACAAAGAAAAACCCCCTTAAAAACATACATTTATAAGGGGGTTTCGGATGTCTTTGCTACTAAAAAAATTAGTAGCAAAAATAGTAACAAATGCAGCTTTTATGCGCCTCAGATTAGAGGTGTTGTTACTATTTTGTTACCTTTTTTATTTTACACCACCGTATCCTGTTGATAATTAACAGAAATTCATGGTGTGAGTGGCATTTACATCATGCCGCCCATTCCACCCATACCGCCCATATCAGGCATTGCAGGCGCAGCACCTTCAGTAGCAGGTGCATCAGCAACCATAACTTCAGTAGTAATCATTAGACCCGCAACAGACGCTGCATTTTGTAATGCAGTACGTGTTACTTTAGCTGGATCTAAAATACCCATACTGATCATATCGCCGTACTCACCAGTTGCCGCATTGTAACCATAGTTACCTGAGCCATTAGCCACTTCGTTACAAACAACAGAGGCTTCATCACCTGCATTAGCCACAATTTGACGTAAAGGCGAAGACATCGCACGACGTAAAATATCAACACCGACTTTTTGATCGTGATTAATACCTTCAAGACCCTCAAGTGCTGAAATAGCACGAACTAGCGCAGTACCACCACCAGCAACAACACCTTCTTCAACCGCAGCGCGCGTTGAATGCAATGCATCTTCTACGCGAGCTTTTTTCTCTTTCATTTCAACTTCAGTCGCAGCACCAACTTTGATAACCGCAACACCGCCAGCTAATTTAGCAAGACGCTCCTGTAGTTTTTCTTTGTCGTAGTCAGAAGTCGCTTCATCAGCTTGTGCACGAATTTGTGTAACACGACCTTTAATAGCTTCTTCAGAACCAGCACCGTCAACAATCACTGTATTTTCTTTAGTGATTTGAATTTTCTTAGCCGTACCTAGTTGATCCATCTCAACCTTTTCTAAAGATAAACCAATTTCTTCAGAGATAACCGTTGCGTTAGTCAATACAGCTATGTCTTCTAACATTGCTTTACGACGATCACCAAAACCAGGTGCTTTAACAGCAGCTACTTTGACGATACCGCGCATATTATTAACAACAAGTGTCGCTAAAGCTTCACCATCAACATCTTCAGCAATAATTAATAAAGGGCGACCTGCTTTCGCAACGCCTTCTAATGTTGGTAGCATATCGCGGATATTAGAGATTTTTTTATCAAATAATAAGATAAACGGATCATCTAATTCGATGCTCATGCTTTCTTGATTATTGATAAAATAAGGCGATAAATAACCACGGTCAAACTGCATACCTTCAACAACATCTAATTCGTTGTCTAAACCAGTACCTTCTTCAACAGTGATAACACCTTCTTTACCTACTTTTTCCATTGCTTCAGCAATGATTTGGCCTACAGACTCATCAGAGTTTGCAGAAATTGTACCTACTTGAGCAATCGCGTTGTTATCAGTACAAGGTGTTGCAGAAGCACTAATTGCTTCAACAGCCTTAATTACCGCTAAATCAATACCGCGCTTTAAATCCATAGGATTCATGCCCGCAGCTACTGATTTCAAACCTTCATTAACAATCGCTTGTGCTAATACAGTCGCCGTTGTTGTTCCATCACCCGCAACATCAGACGTTTGTGAAGCCACTTCTTTAACCATTTGCGCGCCCATATTTTCGAATTTGTTTTCTAATTCGATTTCTTTCGCAACAGATACACCATCTTTAGTGATTGTTGGAGCGCCAAAGCTTTTGTCTAAAACTGCGTTACGACCTTTAGGTCCTAACGTTGCTTTTACTGCGTTTGCTAAAATGTTAACGCCATTAGCCATTAACGAACGTGCGTCATCACCGAATTTTACTTCTTTTGCTGCCATGTTTTTATTACCTAATTTATTGGTTGAATGTTGATATGAATTCTATGTGTCTCTAGGCTTAACCTAAAACACCCATAATATCGTCTTCACGCATCACGATAACTTCTTCACCGTCGATTTTAACTTCGCTACCTGAATATTTACCAAATAACACTCTATCGCCAACTTTTACGTGTAATTCATGTACTTGACCGTTATCTAAAACTTTACCAGTACCTACAGCTAACACTTCGCCTTCACTTGGTTTTTCAGTTGCTGAACCAGGAAGTACGATACCACTTGCTGTTGTTTCTTCTGCTGCAACACGTTTAACGATCACACGGTCGTGTAAAGGGCGTATATTCATTCAAATATCTCCTAAAATAATAAAAAATTAAAAAAACTAAAACCGATTAGCACTCACTCAATACGAGTGCTAATAATAATCCACTTTCGCAGTCTGTCAAGTTTGTGGCATCATTCATCTTCTCCTTACCGAAAAACGACAACCAAAAATGAACGACGATCAACTCTTACGCTACAGCCGTCAAATCATGCTCCCGCAAGTGGACATTGAAGGGCAAGAAAAACTACTTAATGCCCGTATCCTGATTATTGGTGCTGGCGGCCTAGGCTCACCTGCTGCCATGTACCTTGCTGCGGCAGGAGTGGGCAGTATCACACTATATGATGATGACCAAGTTGATCTATCCAACTTACAACGACAGATAGCTCATTACACAAACGATATTGGGACAGATAAAGTCATTTCAACCCAACAAACATTAAATAATATAAATCCTGATATAAAGGTGCTTGCTATCAAGCAACGCTTAAAGGGCAAAGCCTTAGAATCAGCGGTTCGCGATGCCGAAGTGGTATTAGATTGTTCAGATAATTTCAGCACGCGTTTTGCTATCAATAGTGCTTGCGTAAAGCATAAAACACATCTAGTCTCAGGTGCAGCCATTCGCTTTGAAGGACAAGTGAGCGTATTTACGCCTGGGCATAACAATAGCCCTTGCTATAACTGTTTATATGCAGAAAGTGGTGAGGAATTACAGAATTGCGCCACTAATGGCGTTATAGCACCGATTACCGGCATTATTGGCAGCATTCAGGCTATGGAGGCCTTAAAATTGATTATGAATATTGGAGAAAACCTGACTGGGCGTTTATTATTGCTAGATGGACTATCTATGCAATGGAATGAAATGAAATTACGTAAAAACAGTCACTGCCCTACCTGCGGCTCTAAGAAATAAGGGGAACCAAGCTAAAGCGGGACGTCAAATCATATTTGTATGGCGGACTTCAGTCCGCTTTTTAGTAGCCCGCCTTAAATAAAGCTATGAAATAAAAACAACAAAAGGGTGGACATAACCCACCCACAAATATTTAAAGCAGCTGTTTACTCACTATCTGCTTCGGCTCTAGCCTCTTCATTCTTCTGAACATATTTCCAAATAAAATACCCTAATGGTGCAAAAGCCGCTGTCGCAGCGATCCACATCACAATAGTCATCCAAATAACGTCACCAGTCATAACCTACCCCTCCGAAAATTTTATTATGTTTACTCAATACGAGAAAGCCAAATATAACGCGCCCTGACTATTCTCACAAGTATATTATGTGCATTTAGCTGATTGTTGATTTGCCAAACAAAAAACTTCATCGTATACTGCCAAGTAGCTTACTTGATCAAGCTAGCATAATAAAAATTAAATATTAATCCGGAGAAATTTATGAAATGGGAAACACCAGCTTATACTGATTTACGTTTTGGTTTTGAAGTCACTATGTACATCTACAACCGTTAATCTTTCGGTTCAGAAATGAAAGGGCTCTTTATTGAGCCCTTTTTTTTGTCTACTATTTCTAAATAAACTAAATAATCATGAAAATAAGAGTTCTCGGATCAGGTGCTGGCGGTGGTTTTCCACAATGGAACTGCAGTTGCCCAAATTGTAAAGCCGTGCGAGCAGGTACGATCAAAGCCAGCACGCGCAACCAATCCTCTATCGCCGTGTCATCCGATGGTGAGCACTGGGTATTATTTAATGCCTCCCCAGATGTCCGTGCGCAATTAGAAAATTTCCCAGAGATTCATCCTAAAAATAAAGTGCGTGGCACAGGCATAGAAGCCATTGTCATCATTGATTCGCAAATTGATCATGCAACAGGACTACTGATTCTACGCGAAGGCGATCCGCTGAATATTTATTGCACTGAGATGGTTAAACAAGATTTGACCAC
The DNA here is from genome assembly GCA_030591965.1 of bacterium. Taxonomy (GTDB): domain Bacteria; phylum Pseudomonadota; class Gammaproteobacteria; order Methylococcales; family Methylomonadaceae; genus Methyloprofundus. Next base: position 34,312 of record JAUVAA010000004.1, on the reverse strand, counting down.
TGGATTTCCTATTTTTAATATTTTGGAACACTTTTGTGGTGTTAATGAACATTCCATTCCCTTAAATGGCGATGCCTTTACGATACCCAATATTAACGACCTTGAGTTCACCGCCTTAGCCCTAAAAAGTAAAGCGCCACCTTATTCACCGCACAGAAACGACCCGCACGAAGGTGATAATATTGGCATGGTTATTCGCCAAATCTCGACCGGAAAAACTACTTTCTACGCACCAGGTTTAGGCTTAATAGAACCGCATGTAGAACAAGCAATGGCTGAAGCGGACTGCGTCATGGTAGATGGTACATTTTGGACTGATGATGAGCTTGCCAGCGTCGGCCGCCCCTTATTGGCCAGAAAAATTGGTCATTTACCGCAATCGGGTGAAGGTGGCATGATCGAATTTTTAGATACCCTCGAAAAACCACGCAAAGTGCTAATCCATATTAATAACACCAATCCGATTCTCAATGATGAATCAGAAGAACGCGCTATACTGACCCAACACGGCATAGAGGTATCCTTCGACAACATGAATATCGAGCTATAATTATGACTGATCAAACACCTTGGACACGCGAAGAATTTGAAGCTAAATTGCGCGATATGGAAAAGTTTTATCACATTCATCACCCTATGCACACCTTGATGAATGAAGGCAAACTAACTAAAAAACAACTGCAAGGCTGGGTTGCGAATCGATTTTATTATCAAATCATGATTCCAATTAAAGATGCTAATATTTTAGCTAACTGTCCAGACCGAGAAACACGTGCTATGTGGACGCAACGCATATTAGATCACGACGGTCACCCTGGCGATCCAGGTGGCATCGAAGCATGGATACAATTAGGTATTGCTGTAGGCATGACACGCGAAGAAGTTACCTCTTTAGAGCATGTTTTACCGGGTGTAAAATTTGCCGTTGAAGCTTATGTGAATTTCGCCCGTAATTCAGAATGGCATGAAGCAGCTAGCTCTTCATTAACTGAATTATTCGCGCCAAAAATTCATCAGCAACGCCTAAGTAATTGGCCTGAGCTTTACCCTTGGGTAGAAGGAGAAGGCTATATTTATTTCCGTAAACGTTTATCTGAAGCACGTCGTGATGTAGAGCATGGCCTAGAAATTACTCTGGACTACTACAAGACACGTAAAGAACAAGAACGCATGCTGGAAATTCTAAAATTCAAATTAAATGTTTTATGGTGCATGGCTGATGCCATGTATATGGCCTATATCAATGATATGCCTCCGTATTTTAATGTTGAAGATTAATTAATCCGTAGGGCGGGCTTCAGTCCGCAGATAGGAATCAAAATTCAATACTGCCCAGAAACACTGCCAGACCTTCGAGGGTAGGCAATATTGCATGATCTAAAGTTCTGGGCTTTATTGAGTCTATATTCCATAGAAATATCTGCATAAATTACGGACTAAAGTCCGCCCTACAAGCTGCTCTACTTTTAAATCAAAACACCAAAGCAAAATAACATGAGCCTTAACCCAGAACAAAAAATCCAATTCTCCCCTATGCACCGTCTACAGTGGGAAGAAGCTCAACAAAAAGATGTTATACTCTACCCCGAAGGCATGGTGGAATTAAACCAAAGTTCAGCAGAGATATTAAAACTCTGCGATGGCACACGTAACCTAGATCAACTAGTTGCCGACTTGGAAGAAAAATTCGCCACCACAGGCTTAAAAAACGATATTTCGGGCTTTTTAGAGGTAGCACTAGGCAATGGCTGGATCCAACAAAACTAACATCACCCCTCCCCGCTGGTTATTAGCAGAACTCACTTACAAGTGTCCTCTGCAATGTCCCTACTGCTCAAACCCGCTCGACTACACAAAACATAGCGATGAGATCAGCACCGACGATTGGAAGCGTGTACTTTCTGAAGCACGCAAAATGGGTGCAGTACAGCTCGGCTTTTCTGGCGGAGAACCTCTAACGCGCCAAGATTTACCTGAATTAGTCCAGCATGCACGGCAACTCGGCTACTATTCTAATCTAATCACCTCAGGCTACGGCCTAACGGAAGAAAAAATCATTCAGCTAAAAGAAGCAGGCTTAGATCATATCCAAGTCAGCATCCAAGCCAGCACCCAAGACTTAAACGATCATATTGCTGGTACCGAATCGTTTCACAGCAAACAAGAAGTCGCACGCCTAGTTAAAAAGCACGGCTACCCGATGGTGTTATGCGTAGTTATTCATCGTGAAAATATTCACCAGATGGCCGATATTTTAGCCATGACAGAAGAGCTTGGCGCTGATTATGTTGAACTTGCCAACACCCAATATTACGGCTGGGCGCATGCTAACCGTGACTTATTAATGCCCACCCAAGAACAATACCTAGAAGCAGAAAAAATTGCTCAAGCTTTTAAAGAAAAAGTCGCCGGCAAAATGAAAATCTATTATGTCGTGCCTGATTTTCATGAAGATCGCCCGAAAGCCTGCATGAATGGCTGGGGAACTACATTTTTAACTATTGCACCCGACGGTGTTGCCCTGCCCTGTCATTCTGCGCGTGAACTACCTGGCTTAGATTGTCCGAATGTTAATGATGCGAGTATCTCAGAAATCTGGCATGAATCTAAAGCGTTTAACTTTTTCCGTGGCACAGAATGGATGCAAGAGCCGTGCAAAAGCTGCGATGAAAAAGACAAAGACTTCGGCGGCTGCCGTTGCCAAGCCTATTTACTCACCGGCGATATGTATAAAACCGACCCTGTGTGCAGTAAGTCGCCCGATAAACACATCATCACAGAAGCGATAGAATCAGCGCGACAATCGGCTTTAGCCAGCGATGAAAAACCGTTGATTTTCCGTAATAGCAAGAACTCGAAAGCTTATTAAATCGTATGAGCCTTGATTTTTCACCCCTTGCCAATGCAATCAGTCAGCTAGAAAAAAGCTTAGACTACGCGAATTCACCATTAGCCAAAAATAATCCCGGCTTATTTGAGCAATTGCGCAATTCTGTTATTCAATGCTTTGAGTTTACTTACGAACTTAGCCATAAAATGCTAAAACGCTTTATGGAAGAAACGGCCGCAAGCACCGAAGACATTAACACCAGTTCTTTTCAAGACCTAATTCGTACTGGCAACGAAAAAGGCTTACTGCGCTCTGACTGGCTCGTTTGGCGTACTTATCGCCAAGCGAGAAATAACAGCAGCCACACTTATGATGCAGATAAAGCAAAACAAGTGTATCAAATAGCCCCTGATTTTTTGCTCGAAGCTAAACATCTCTACCAACAACTGATAGCAAGAAGTAACAAAGAATGACAGATAGCATGGCTTTAGCAAAACTTAATGTAAAGCCAGAAGAATGGAAAAAAACAAATCAGATTATTAAAACTTACGCCCCTCTATATGAAGTATGGGCATTTGGCTCGCGCGTTACAGGAAAAGCCAAACAGTTTTCTGATCTGGATTTAGCTATTATCACTCAACAGCCGCTATCCTTAAGTGAATATGCCATTCTCAAGGAAGCCTTTGATGAATCAGACTTACCCTTTAAAGTAGATATAGTGGACTGGGCGGCGACGTCAGTTACCTTTCGAGAAATCATTAAAGCTAATAAAGTGATCGTACAATCCGCGCAAGACAAAATAGGCGAGAACTGAACTCACTCCTTATTTTAATTTTTTACTATAAAAAGAAATAAAAGGAAAATGGTAAGTCACTTTCCTTCAGAAACAAGAAAGCGTTAGCTTTAATGGGAGATGATAAGCCAGAAAAATCTGCTGACTTATTATATATGTACCAAAGAGTAACTGATTACCTTGTAGGCATGACGGATAATCATGCGAAGTATGTTGCAAGCCAGCTAAATGGCATGGGAATTTAATTCCTTCTCTAGCTAAGCATTGACCGCGAGGAGTAGCTCCACTGCACCCATCAAACCCTCCCTTAGAAAGCAATTAAATACCATCGAATTATCGTAACCGTAAGAATTTAAAACCTTAGACATAGAAATAGTGGTACTATTTCATGTACCACTATTTACCATTAGGTAGCACCCAATGATTAACTTAACAGCAACAGAAGCTAGAAAATCGTTTTTTGAACTGATCAAACAAAGCAATCAACAACATCAGATTTTTGAAGTTCAACATAAATCAGGAAATGCCATTCTGATGTCTGCCGCCGAGTATGAAAGCCTTCAAGAAAGCCTCTACCTACTATCCCAACCCAGTTTTAAAGAACATTTCACCGAATCCGTACAAGAAGCTGACCGAGGCGATGTCGTAGAATTTGATGACGTATTTGGCGAAGCGCAATAATGGAGCGCCAGCCTTACAAACTACAATTCACCAAAAGAGCACAAAAAGATATAACAAGTCTTTCTCCCAAATTGAAGGAAAAACTAAAGGATATTTTAAGGCGAAAGATTGCACTTCATCCAGAATCAGGCAAACCTTTAGTTGGTAGCTTACAGGGCTATTATTCAGTCAGGATTTCTTATCAAGATCGCATTGTTTACCGTATAGAAAAAGATGTCTGTACGGTTATCATCGTCAGAGCCAAAACACATTATGGCGAATAATCTTTCTGCAACACTTCCCAAGGCGGCAATCGAGTTGAATTTATTATAAAACCTCTATGCCCTCCGTGGTTATTTTAGAGTTTCTTGATTTTTCTTTTTGTTAAAATGATTTTGAACGACTACTTAAAACCTTAACCTATGCACCACCATTAGTCCAAAGCCTAGTCAACCTGACCATTACGGACTGATCTTGCATAAAAAAGTAATGCCCACCCACGATTAGCTATTTCAGTGCTTAGCGCAAAAGATAAAAACCATAGCCCATTAAATGGCCACTGCAGCCAAACCATCATACCTAACAGCACAGATACAATCCCGCCAATTCTCGCTGAATGGGGGTTGGGAATTTCAGATAAATAAATAAATCCCAGCCGAAACAGTCCTTGTATCATAAGGTAAGCAGCAATAATTAAACTCAAAGTAAGCGCAGTTTCACCGAGATTAGTCAAAATAACAAAGCCACAAACCAAGTCAATAATACTACTTTGCATGTTCATCACCTTCAACGCCACCCGATCAGAGATATAAGCATCAATAGCCCTTAAAACACCCGCTATTAATATTAAAATTGAACAAAAAAGTAACCAAGATGATTGCACGCCTAACATCTCAACATTCGGTACTAACATTGAGAATATTAACAGTAATACCCCTAATATCAGCATTACTAGCCCTCGAAGCATAAACCACTCAGGATAATTTATGAGTCTCTCAATCTTTGTAGCTTCAGTTTTTGTATTCATTTCTTTCCCCTAGCCTTAAGGCTGTTTTTTGTGTGAAATTTTATCTCCCACTTTAACCCTTATAACCCTCTAGGGAAAAAGACTCAAAGCACTCAAGTATGGATTACTTTATTTTTACATTTCCCGCGCTCAAAGACTTAAATGGTGGGGTTTAAGAAGCTTTCATTCTGCTCTAGCGACCACTAGAAGGGAAGTTGAAACTGTACATATGCTTCGGTACTTAGCAGCATAGTATTGCCTGTAGAATAGGTTAATTCAGGTTTTGGGAGTATTTGCGACAGAACCTAAGGAATAGGGTTTTAAAAACCAAAGCTCAACCAGCTAAAGCTAAGCATATAAACTGCTTAGCTTTAGTCAGATAGGTTAGCCCTTTTGTTGGCTATGTGCGATGAGCTCTTCTTGAGTAACGGTAGTGATTAGCTTGTCACCTTGATAGAAATCAAAAGTACTTTCTTTTCTAATAGCACTAATAACTTCTTCGTGCCCATCATTAAAGGTAACTTCTAATTTAACTGTATCTTTTCCATTGTAACGAATGGTAGCTTGAGCAACATTTTTTAATCCAGCCTTTTCAATGTCGGCTGCAGCCATATCAACAACAGCAGGGCTCTTTTTTGTGTATGGGTTTGTACCTGTCCAGAACTCTACTGCGTTAAAACCAAGTAGATCGACCATTGATACAATCGGTGAAACACCGAGTAAATGCAAGCCTAAGAAAATACCTTCTCTACCCCAGCGGTCTTTAGTTACTTCCATATTCCATTTATTAAGATCCTTACTTAGTCCCATTTGCCCCATACAGCCAGTTAAAACAGATAGTGAGAGTGATAGTAGTATAATTTTTTTAATTTTCATTCATTAATTCCTTCGTAAAATATAAATAACTAGACATTGCCACTCTAAACTAAATATAAATTTTTAACTTATTGAGTAGTCATTAAAGCGAAAGGTCATTATATTCATGCTAGAATCATGATTCTTGTCATTTCATGCCATCAAAAGAAATACGGTAAATTATTTAATAATAATGGACACTCACCATAAAATCCACTTGGTACATAACTCTATTTTTGAGCCTTTCATTATTGCATCAACCCAGGTTGGCATACCTATTGAAAAGATACTAAACAAAGTAAATCTCCCCCTACAGCTACTAGAAAATCAGAATATATTAATTCCTGAACGTGCATGTTGGGAATTTATCCGTGAAGTGAGTCAACTTGAGGGTATTCAAGATTTTGGTAAGTTAGCTACGGAAGCAGTCGCCCATGATGAAATGACAGCTCTCGCTCCATTACTAGCCAATTGCGAAAACCTTTTCGATTTATTAAAACGCTTCTGTTTAGTTGGTCCAACTCTATGTGACACTGCCAGCTATATTATTGAATCTGACCAAGACAATGTAGTGTTTAAACAAAAAGGTGACCGACTACTAGATGATGACAAGCAAGTTCAACTGTTCGAAATTGCAGGAATGATCCAGTTAGTTAATCTTGCCACTGACTATCAATGGCACCCAGCTGAAATACACCTCACTTTTAAACCAGACCATAAGATTGAGGGATCCGAACTGCTTGGGTTTAGTCGAGTCCTTTTCACTCAACCCTATCCTGCTATTACAATTCCGCGGGCCTTGCTAGCGCTCCCACTACAGATAAAACACTCTGAGCGCACTCTATATACTGCTATTCCTGATGAGTTTGCTTTTAAGGTGCAGCATATGATTACCCCCTATCTTTCAGGTAACCATCTAAATATCACGACAGCAGCAGAATTAGCTGGAACCAGTGTTCGTACATTTCAACGACGCCTAAAAGACCATAACAGTAATTTTTCAGATATTGTTGATAAGGCGAGAGTGTTTCAAGCCTCTTCTCTTTTAAAGGAAAATAACTTGAAGCTAATTGATATTGCCCTTTCTCTTGGCTATAGCGATGCCTCAAATTTTACACGAGCCTTTCGGCGTTGGATGGGGATTTCTCCGAAAGAGTATCGGAGGTTATTTTAATCAACGCCTAAGAAACTGCCTTAAAAATGCCTAAACACATTTCACAAGACCCGCCTTAAGCATAGCGATCCTAAAAAATAAGGACAATAAGAGCTCCGGGGCAAGTCACATTACGGAGAATAACTCTCTACAACCCTTCCCAAGGCGTAAACAAGCCCTCGACATTAACACCAAACATATCCAATACTCGCCCTACGCCTTCATCTACCATAGCGGCAATCGAATTGGATTTATTATAAAACGCGGGCATAGGTGGAAAGATAATCGCACCCATTTCAGTGGCACTCGCCATATTACGAATATGTGCTAAATTTAACGGCGTTTCTCTCGGCATAATAATCACACGTCTACGCTCTTTTAATGCGACATCGGCAGATCGAGAAATTAAATTATCACCAAAACCATGCGCTATCGCAGCTAGGGTTTTCATCGAGCACGGCGCAACAACCACACCTTCGGTTTTAAATGAACCACTGGCAATGGTTGAAGCAATATCATCAATGCCATGAGTAACATCGGCTAACGCATACAACTCAGAGCGACTCATTTCTAATTCATATTTTAGGTTGACCAAACCAGCTGATGAAATCACTAAATGTGACTCCCATTCGTCTTGCTGCTGTAATACTTGCAACATACGTACACCGTAAATTGCACCCGTTGCCCCTGTCATGGCAATGACTAGCCGTTTTTTCTGTTGGCTCATTTTGACTTCTCCGCCATTTCATCAGTTGCCTCAACTAAAGCCGCTATCATTTCAGAACCCTGAGCAATATGCCCTGCGTTTGGTAAAACCTTATAATCTGCATGAGGTAAAGCCTGAGACAATTTAAACCCTGCTTCCATAGGGCACACAAAATCATAAGCACCATGAACAATAGTCATTGGAATATCTTGTAGCTCAACACAGCCCTCTAATACTTGATTTTCATTAATAAAATATCGATTACGAGCATAATGCAGCTCCATTTTTACCTGATCAACCATCGTTTGGGTAATATGTTCTGCTTGCCTGCTTTGATCATAAAGCGCACCCAAAGCCACTTGACTGCTCCATTGCATCCACGCACGCGTCACCCGCCGCACCGCCATTTCATCCTCCCCCCATAGCGTAGTAAAAACTGAGTGCATTGGCTGTTCTTTATCGGCATCTACAGGCAAACTATCGAGCAATACCTGCCATTGCTCTGGGTAGAGTCGATTTGCCCCCTTACCGGCAAACCATTCTAAGTCTTGTTGCCGCGCGAGAAAAACACCACGCACAATAATTCCCGAAACATATTCCTTAAACTGTTGCGCGTACAACAAAGCTAAAGTACTGCCCCACGAGCCACTAAATAATAGCCATTGCTCTATTTTTAATTGCTGACGAATGCACTCCATATCGGCAATTAGATTCTGTGTATTATTTCCCTCTAACTCGCCAAAAGGCTGAGATAAACCACAGCCACGCTGATCAAATAAAATAATATGATACAACTCGGGGTTAAAAAAACAGCGGTGCTGCGGCTTAGTGCCTGAACAGGGACCGCCATGTAAAAATATCACAGGAATCCCCGCAGGATTACCTGACTGCTCTACATAAACTTTATGCTGGCTGCCTGTTTCAAGAAAAAAGGTCTGAAAAGGTTCTATTTCTGGGTAAAGTGACTTCATTTTTAACTTATTCTATTTTTATTTTATTTTCGGTAGGGCTGACTTCAGTCCGCCAAAGCTCACAACTGCGTCAAAGGCTGGCTGAAGCCACGCCCCACAAGCGCCGAAATATCTCATTTTAAAGTGGAAACTGAAAAGCCTAAAACTCCACACCTTGAGCAGCCTTAATACCTTGCCCATAAGCATGTTTAATCTTAGTCATTTCTGTCACCGTATGCGCGGCTTCAATCACTTCAGGCGCGGCATTGCGCCCAGTCAAAACCAAATGCATCCAAGGCGGCTTTTCATTAGTAATAAAATCAGCAATTTCCTGCCCAGAAATCCAGTTATAGCCACAGCAATAGTTAATTTCATCCAATAAGACAAAATCATATTCTTCCGACAGAATCTTCTGTTTGCTGAACTCCCAAATTTCACGGCTAGTTTTAATATCCTGCTCGGGGTTTTTAGTATCCCAAGTAAAGCCATCACCTAACACATGCCATTCGATATTATCAAAACGCTCCGCAGCTTTTTGCTCGCCCGTTTGCCACTTACCTTTAATATACTGAATAACACAAACCTTCATATCCCAACCTGCGGCACGAAACACCATACCCAAAGCACTCGATGACTTACCTTTGCCTTCGCCGGTATTGACTAATACGATGCCCTGACGGCGATCTCTTTCTTTCATTTAATTCCCACTCAACCATTTACTTATAACTTCAGGCGCACTGGCAAAATACCAATGCACATAAGAAGCACGACAATTTTTATAACGCACACCCTGATCACCCCGATCCGTTTGTAAGCAGCTTTCTAGTGCTTGCTCGGACTCACGCACAGAATGATGAAACTCATGCCCTTTGATACCTGACGCATCCTCCCGATAACCTAAAGAAGTCAGCCTATGCTGCATTTTCGAGCGAAAAGGTAAAATATTCGCCATCGCCCAAGACTTGCCATCATGATCAATTAAAGCCTCTCCCAATAACATTGCACCCCCACATTCAGCTAATACAGGCTTACCGGCTTCGATAAATTCACCTAAAGAAAGCCAAGTCTTTGAGAGAGACAAAGCTTCTGCAAATAACTCAGGATAACCACCCGGCAACCATAGTGCATCAGCACCTTTAGGAGTCACATCACCCGCAACAGGCGAAAAAAATAAAAGCTCTGCGCCCTGCTCTCGTAAAAATTCCAGATTGGCCGGATAAATAAAACAACAGGCTGAGTCTTGCGCGATAGCGATTTTTTTACCTTTTAATAATTGGGCTGGATTTTGTTCATCTGAATGACTATCCGCCTCAGAAAACAAGGCGACTAAATTCTCTATCTCCACATGAAAAAAAGGCAAGAAATCAGGCAAAACCACTTCAGAAGGCTGCATCAAACCTAAATGTCGCTCGGGTAATACAGATGCACCTTTAGCCATCCAAGCAACTAAAGGCGGTTGCTGATGTTCCTGTAAAACGGTTTTTAATAAACTCGCATGATGCGCACTACCGACTCGGTTAGCGATAATGCCTGCAATCTTAACACCCATCTTTTCAGCATAAGCGCAAAAACCACTAACCAACGGCACAATCGAACCACTCATCCCTTTAGTGTCAACCACTAAAAAAACGGGCACTTGCAAAGCTTGTGCTAATTCCGCGCTAGAGCCACTTTCACCGACACCTGAGCGCCCATCAAATAAACCCATCACCCCTTCAATAACTGCAACATCGGCAGTAAGTGCTTGCTTAGCTAATAACTGCTGACTATTCGACGCGCCAATCATGCGCGTATCCATATTATAAGAACACTTGCCGGTAATCGTCTGATGCCATAAAGGATCTAAAAAATCAGGCCCCGCTTTAAAAGACACCACCTTATGCTGTTGTGCTTTTAAATATTGCAACAAAGCCAACATTATCGTGGTCTTGCCACAACCTGACTGCGTACCGGCTAAAAGAGCTGTTTTCATTAATATATTGCTTGATGATTAATTAGGGGATTTTCTATGTAGGTACAAATGATATAATAAAAAACAACTCTTTAGTGTTTTGGATTAATAATTTTTTGATCTAGTCGGGCGTTTAGCCAGACTCAAATTTATTGAGTGGTTTTAGGTTGCGAAATACATTTTCTGCGCTTCTTAAACTCATTCTTCATTTCAGAAGCGCAGAAAACATATTCCGCTTCCTTTAGTAAAGAGTTTATCATTTAAAAACATTATCAGGCTTTATAGCCTGTTAATGTTTTTAAATTTTCACCTATAAGGCCACTAATGCAACTTTATCAATTTTTGAGTACGGAGCTATCGACCTCTAAACAAGAAATAGATAAATTTATATTATCCGCGCCAAAAATGTATAAAATTTATACCATCCCTAAAAGAACCTCAGGCAAGCGTACCATTGCCCACCCTGCTAAAAAGTTAAAAGAATACCAAAGAACATTAATAAGCTTACTTGAACAATCACTTCCTGTGCACGATGTCGCTTTTGCATATAAAAAAAATACAGGCATTAAACAAAATGCGGCACAACATCAGCAATCAAAATATCTGTTAAAAATGGATTTTCAGGATTTTTTTCACAGTATTAAACCAAAGTTATTTCTCTCTATACTTGAAAAACTAAAGGTTGATCTAACGCAAGAAGATCGCTATCTTTTAAGTCAAATTCTATTCTGGAACCCGAGTAAGCGCAGTGGTGGTAAACTTATTCTAAGTATTGGCGCGCCCAGCTCACCTTTTATTTCCAATGTGATTATGTTCTTTTTTGATCAAGCCTTATATACAGAATGCCACAGGCAAAATATTACCTATACTCGTTATGCAGACGATATAAGCTTTTCAACAAATACTAAAAATACATTATTTGAAATACCTCATTTAGTTAAAAAACTACTCGTTAATCATTTTAATGGCGCGATTACTGTTAATGAAAGCAAGACCGTTTTTTCATCAAAAGCGCATAACAGACATATCACAGGGATTACTTTAACCAATGAAAATAAACTTTCCATTGGGCGACAAAAAAAACGCTATATTTCATCCTTAATTCATCAATTTAACCTCGGGCAACTTCCCACAGAAGACAGACAGTATTTACAAGGTTTACTCGCTTTTGCTTGTCATATAGAACCTGATTTTAAACAGAGAATGATAAAAAAATATTCTTTTGAGACAATAAACCAAATTAGTACCAGCATGGAGGGTGAAGATGAACCAATCCGAAGGTAGAAAAAAACATAAAACCATTAGAGCTTTGGAAAATAAAGCACATAAAGGCGATATGAATGCTTTATTCCAATTAGCGCAGAACTATGAACAAGGTCAGTATGTAGAAAAAGCCCCTGAGCAAGCTGAAATATACTATGCAAAAGTGTTAGAGCTGTTTCAACCTCAGTCTTTACAAGTGTCATCCTTAAAACTTACTGATTTTCGTGTTTTTGAAGACCTTGAAATTGATTTTTGTCATCAATATAAACATGGCTCTAACTTAACCGTCATTATTGGTAATAATGGTGCAGGGAAAACTACCATTTTAGAGACACTGGCAAAAAGTTTAAGCTGGTTAATTAATGGCATACGCAGTAGTAAGGATAGCGGTACAGGCGACTCAATTAATGAATTAGATATAAATAACAACAGTATCCCTAAGTACGCATCTATTGTCAGTCAGTTTTTAATCACAAAGAATGCACAATATGAACTTGAATTATCTAAATCTAGGAAAGGTAGTCATATTTCAAGAAAGAGCTCTCTGGAAAACATTAAACAACTCGCAGCCCTATATAAGTTAGCACACTCAAAAAATGATCAATGTAGCTTTCCTATTATGGCTTTTTATGGGGATAAGCGCGCTATTGATATAAACAAAAAAGACATTGAATTTAGTACAGCTTTAGACCAAAAACATTGGGTGAAACTTGATGCTTACGATAAAGAAACGCTTAATGGTAAAGGTGATTTTAAGTTATTCATGCATTGGTTTAAATATTTAAACGACTCTAGCAATGCAAACAATCAACAGAACCAAGAGATATTAACATCCATTAGTGCATTACAGGCCGAGTTAGATAGTGAACTTGTTATGGCAATGGAAAAACAAGCGATGACGGATGCTAATATAAACGAGTTTTTGCGGGTATTTAAGCAGCAAAAGCAACAAGCAATAAACAAGTTACAAGCTCAAATCATTAATAATCCGTCAATACAGTCCAGCATTATCATTAAATATGTAACTCAAGCGATTTATACATTTATGCCTGATTTTAGTGACTTACGCATTCAACTAAGCCCCTTTGAAGTATTAATTAATAAAAATGATATTACCTTAAATATTCTACAATTATCACAAGGCGAAAAATCATTACTGGCTTTAATTGCCGATATTGCGCGCCGTCTAGTGCTATTAAATCCGTCATTAGGTAATCCTTTAGAAGGCAATGGCATCGTTTTAATTGATGAAATCGATCTGCATCTACATCCCACATGGCAGCAATCCGTTATACCTAATTTATTAAAAACTTTTCCTAATATTCAATTTATTGTTACAACTCATAGCCCACAAGTTTTAACGACAGTGCATCATAAATGTATTCGTATTTTAACCAAAGATGGCGTATTTAATGCATCAGTGAACACCCTTGGTGAAGAAAGTCGTACAACTCTTGAAGATGTCATGAATGTTGATTCACGCCCTCAGGATTTAATGTCCCAACAACTAACAGCCTACCTTGAAAGAGTTAATCGAGGGGATATTGAATCAAATGACATTAGATCATTACGTACAGAATTAGAAAAACACTATGGTAAGAATTATAGCCAATTACGATTAGCAGATATGGCTATAAATCGGTGGCTAGCTATAAATAAAAATAAGATTATTGGAAAAGAATGAAGCATCTAATTCATCCTGTGAATATTCCCAGAAAACTTGCTTTAAGGCATAAAAAACCTGTTGCTAACTCCACAAAGGCTTGGGAGAATTTTAAGTATACGAAGGCAGTACAAGATAGTTTACTACCTGCGCAAAAAAATCTTTGTTCCTATTGCGAAATTGAATTAGTTCGTGGTGAAGGCAATATTGGTTATCATATTGAACATATAGAACCAAAATCTATGAGGCCAAGCCGTACCTTTGATTTTAGTAATCTATTGATCTCATGCTTTGACTCAGGATATGAAATATCGTCATCTACTCTCGCCCCTAACCCAATTAGCTGTGGTCATGCAAAAAAGAGTCAATTTGATCCACAGTTATTTATAAAACCCACCGACCAAAACTGTGAAAGTTATTTTCACTATGAATTAGATGGGCGAATTACTCCTCATCCAAATTTGACAGTTAATCAGGCATCTAAAGCAGAATATACAATAAACTTACTGAATCTTAACTGCCGCCGATTGAAACGCGCACGTTACGATATGATTTTAGAAGGCCAAGAAATTGTTAACGACCTTTTAGATAACCCCAGCGCTCTATCTGATTTTGCCGAGTTAGAATTGGAAGAATTTAATAATAAGCACCAGTCATTCTTAACCACAAGACGACAATATTTCCAAGTATTTCTGCCTATATGATCCTCACACGACAGCGTAGAATTAACAAAGGATTTGCATCAATTTTATATTAATACAACCCTATTTTTCAATCCTTTATAAGAGCTTCCCTAAATGGACGTTATCAAAAAAATTGCCGACGAATTAGCCGTTACTCAGCATCAAGTCAAAGCCGCAGTCACACTTTTAGATGAAGGCGCAACCGTGCCGTTTATCGCTCGTTACCGTAAAGAAGTCACCGGTGGGCTAGATGATATTCAGCTACGGCTCTTAGCTGAACGCTTAATTTATTTACGCGAACTTAATGCGCGTCGTGAGACCATATTAGAAAGCATCGCCTCTCAAGACAAGCTCACTCCTGCTTTAGAATTGGCTATTAAAGAAGCGGATACCAAAACCCGACTAGAAGATTTATATTTACCCTATAAACCCAAACGACGCACCAAAGCCCAAATAGCACGCGAAGCTGGTTTAGAGCCGCTAGCCGATGCTATTTTAGACGATAGAAACTGCAATCCAGAGCAGCTTGCCGCCGGTTATATTAATACCGACAATGGTATTAACGATGCTGATGCCGCCTTAGCTGGTGCGCGCCAAATTATTATGGAGCGTATTTCAGAAGATGCCGAACTGGTCAGTACGCTACGTGAACGTATTTGGCAAAAAGGGATTATTCATGCCACAGTTGCCAAAGATAAAGAAGCCGAAGCTGCGAAATTCAAAGATTATTTTGATTATCAAGAAGCTATCAATAAAATCCCTTCGCATCGCGCTTTAGCTTTGTTTCGCGGTCGTAATGAGAATTTATTGAATGTTAATTTACTACCAGGTAATGATGAAAAAGCCGATCATCAACTGTGCGCACAAATTGTAGCGCGCCATATTCATGTCACTGACACCAGCAAAGCAGCAGACGCTTGGTTAGCTGACACAGCACGTTTTGCCTGGAAGGTTAAATTATTTACGCGTATTGATTTAGATTTAAAACAGCAATTACGTGAAGCGGCTGAACTAGAAGCGATAAAAGTATTCGCCAACAACCTGAAAGATTTATTACTCGCCGCACCTGCAGGCCCTAAAGCCACTTTAGGTTTAGACCCCGGCATTCGTACCGGCGTAAAAGTTGCTGTTGTCGATACCACAGGAAAGCTCGTTGCCACAGAAACTATTTACCCACACCCACCAAGAAATCAGTGGGATGCTTCTATCGCTACCATTGCCAAACTTATTAAACAGCATCAAGTTGAGTTAGTCAGTATCGGTAATGGCACAGGTTCACGCGAAACAGATCAACTGGTTGCCGATCTTATGAAGCAACACAAAGACTTAAAATTCAGCAAAATAACCGTTTCAGAAGCTGGTGCATCCGTGTATTCCGCCTCAGAACTTGCCTCGCAAGAATTTCCTGATATAGATGTATCACTACGCGGCGCAGTGTCAATTGCACGCCGTTTACAAGATCCACTTGCGGAACTTGTAAAAATCGAGCCCAAATCTATTGGTGTCGGTCAATATCAGCACGATGTTAATCAAATTAAATTAGCTCGCGGACTCGATGCCGTCGTCGAAGATTGTGTAAATGCTGTCGGCGTGGACGTTAATATCGCTTCTGCCGCCCTGCTAAAACAGGTGTCAGGTATATCCAATACCATCAGCCATAATATTGTCGCGTTTAGAGATGAGCAAGGCGCTTTTAAAAACCGTAAACAACTGAAAAAAGTACCGCGTCTAGGTGGTAAAGCTTACGAACAAGCAGCAGGGTTTTTACGTATTATGAATGGCGATAACCCGTTGGATAGCTCGGCAGTTCACCCCGAAGCCTATCCAGTAATTGAAGATATTGTTAAAAAAACCGGCACGCCAATTAATGAACTGGTCGGCAAAAGCAGCGTCTTACGTAATTTAAACCCCGCTGATTACACCAATGAAAATTTTGGCTTACCCACCGTCACTGACATTTTGCAAGAACTGGAAAAACCCGGCCGCGATCCTAGACCTGAATTTAAAAGCGTCACCTTTAAAGCAGGTATCGAGAAAATCACCGACCTCAAAGAAGGTATGCGATTAGAAGGTGTAGTAACCAACGTGGCTAATTTCGGGGCGTTTGTTGATATAGGCGTGCATCAGGATGGATTGATCCATATCTCACATTTAGCAGATGTGTTCGTCAAAGACCCACGCGAAGTGGTCAAAACAGGAGATATGGTTAACGTTAAAGTCATTGAAATCGATGTCGCACGTAAACGTATTGCTTTATCGATGAAAAAAGATGCGCCTGTTGGTGAGCAAGTCCACCTAAAAGCCGACAATGCCCCACCCAGAAAAGCACATAAACCTAAGCCAGCAGCTGAAAAAACTCAAGGCTCTATGGCCCATGCCTTTGCTAAGGCGCTGAAGAAATAAGGTACGTAAGCTGGAATAGCGTAGCGTTTTCCGGCATATTGCTTGCCTCTGATCTATTGGTTTGCTAGTGATGGTGGAAAACGTTAACACTATTCCACCCTACGTGCTAAACAAAATTGAAATTTTATGGCGAAAAATAAAATACGAGTGGTTCAACTTTTCTGCTTATGAATCCTTCTCTTCCCCTACAGAATACTCAATCCGACAAATAATACTCAACCGTCGAAACCACTCGCACCTTTTTAATATGTGGGTTGTTTTGGTCTCGGGCACTGATACTAAATTGCCCCTGTAATGCTTTTCTAATTTTACCCAATTTGCTTTGTGAGTCTGCCGCGAACTTTTGTGCCACTACTCTAGCTTGCTTAGTTGCCTCTTCAATCATTTCCGGCTTAACTTCATTAAGCCTTGTAAAAATGTACTTTGTTTGCGACTGGTAATTATTACCGGTAAAAGCAATGCCGCTTCTACCTAGCTCAGATAAAGAATTCATCATCTCACGGACGCGTTTAATATCTTCCGAATAAACGGTAACTGTTTGCATGGCAGCATAGCGGAATTCTGCTTTAGCATTACCATATTGCTGCGCTGATTTATCGGTAATTACAGGGGAAGAAAAGGAGATTTCCTTTTCTTTAATGCCTTTTTTCAGCACAAATTGCTTAATTTTTAGACTGTTTGCATCAACTAACTTATAAAGCTGACTTAAATCATTATTGGCTGCAGTAAATTGAATCGGCCAAATAATAATATCTGCAGTATATTCACGTTCGGATAAGCCTTTTGCTGTTACTGATCGCTCATATTCTTTAACTTTAACCGCCGCATTAGCTAATAAATAGCCCAATGAGGATAAACCTAAAAATATAAAAAAACCGAGTATGAAGACATTAGCTTTACTATTTTCTTGCATTTGAGTGCTCCTTTTGAATATTTCTCACAATTTAGTTACTGATGTTAGCTAACTATTTTATAACCAAAAGGAACATAAAACCTTAACTCTTCGTACCACCTCAGAAATTAAGATCTCTCCTACGTCGAGATGACGAAGTACGAGGCCATTCCGAGTTTAGGAGGAATCTTGAATCTTCGTGCTCTCACTAAAGAGTAGGATACGTCCTAAAACCGCGATAACAGCTATTGCGCTTTAGACTTTCTCCGCTTTGCTCTAAAAAAATTGCGCAATAAATCAGCACAGGTTTCTGCTAGCACTTCGCCCTGCCAATCGATTTGATGATTTAAAAAATCGGCGTTAGCTAACTCTAAAGCACTACAGATCGCGCCGCGTTTTTCATCTAGCGCGCCAAACACCACGCGCTTAACTCGCGCATGAGCGATTGCGCCCACACACATAACGCAAGGCTCTAGTGTCACATATAAAGTGCTATTAATTAAACGATAGTTTTTTAAAGCCTTGCCTGCGAGTCGTAACGCGACCATTTCCGCATGTGCTGATGGATCATGGGTGGTAATCGGTACATTCCATCCTTCGGCAATGCATTGCCCATCCAATACCACGACCGCACCAACGGGCACTTCACCCTGCTCTTCAGCACGCTGCGCCAGCCGAATAGCATGACGCATCCACGCTTCGTCTTCTGGTGTTATTCCCATTCAATCGTTGCGGGTGGCTTACCTGAAATATCGTAAGTCACACGGGAGATGCCGTCGACTTCATTGATGATCCGGTTGGAAATTAAGCCTAAAAATTCATACGGCAAATGCGCCCAGCGTGCGGTCATAAAATCAACCGTTTCTACCGCGCGAATCGCAACTACATAATCATAACGTCGACCATCACCCATCACACCCACCGATTTAACCGGTAAGAACACGGCAAAGGCTTGGCTAACAGTATGATACAAATCATGTCTGTATAATTCTTCAATGAAGATAGCATCCGCTTTACGCAATAAATCCGCGTATTCTTTTTTCACTTCACCCAAAATACGCACTCCTAAACCCGGCCCTGGAAATGGATGGCGCTGAATCATATTGGCGGGCAAGCCTAATTCCAAACCGAGTTTACGTACTTCATCTTTAAACAATTCACGTAATGGCTCAAGTAGTTTCAGCTTCATATTCTCAGGTAAGCCACCGACATTATGATGCGATTTAATCAAATGCGCTTTACCATTTGCCGCGCCAGCTGATTCAATCACATCAGGATAAATCGTACCTTGTGCGAGCCATTTCGCATCAGTTAATTTAGCCGCTTCTTCATCAAAAATTTCAATAAATAAGTTACCGATGATTTTGCGTTTTTGCTCAGGGTCACTTTTACCTGCTAAAGCATCCAGATAACGCTGTTCCGCATTAACACGAATTACATTGACGCCCATGCTTTCAGCAAACATGGCCATCACTTGATCGCCTTCGTTTAAGCGCAATAAGCCCGTATCGACAAACACACAAGTTAATTGTTCGCCAATAGATTTATGCAATAAAGCTGCTACAACAGAGGAATCAACCCCTCCTGATAATCCTAAAATAACCTGATCGGTACCGACTTTTTCTTTAATAATTTGAATATTTTCATCAATAATATGTGCAGAATCCCATAAGGCATCACAGCCGCAAATATCCAAGACAAAACGACTTAACATGCGACCGCCTTGTTTTGTGTGAGTCACTTCAGGGTGAAACTGCACACCATAAAAACCTTTTTCTTCATTGGCAATCCCAGCAATCGGCGCACCATCAGAACTGGCAATCAGTTTAAAGCCTTCTGGTAATTCAACTACGCGATCACCATGACTCATCCACACATCTAATAAGCCAAAACCTTCGGCTGTGACAGCATCTTCTATGTCTTTTAATAATTTAGAATGCCCGCGCGCACGGACTTGCGCATAACCAAATTCACGATGATCTGAGGACTCCACTTTTCCATTGAGTTGCTCTGTCATAGTTTGCATACCATAACAAATACCTAGTACAGGTACGCCAGCCTCAAACACAGCTTGCGGCGCTCTCGGTGTATTGCCTAAAGTCACAGACTCAGGGCCACCGGATAAAATAATACCTTTAGCGCCAAAGTTACGCACCTCATCATCGGAACAATCACAGGCGTAAATTTCACAATAAACGCCAATTTCACGAATACGTCGTGCAATAAGCTGCGTGTACTGCGAGCCAAAATCTAAAATAAGAATTTTGTGGGCATGAATATCTGTAGTTGAATGTTGATTCACGGTAAATCTCTTTAATGTTTAATATATCTAGTTCTATAAACAAAACGAGGCTCACTAGGAGCCTCGTTTCGTAACAATTTTGCGCTAAAACTAAGTCCGATAATTCGGCGCTTCTTTAGTAATGGTGACATCATGCACATGGCTTTCACGCATTCCGGCGCTAGTTACGCGGACAAATTCTGCTTTGTCATGCATGATTTCAATTGTCGCACTACCCGTGTAGCCCATGCTGGCACGAATACCACCAATGGATTGATGAAGAATGGCTAACAAAGTCCCTTTATAAGGAACACGACCTTCAATACCTTCAGGGACTAATTTATCTGAAGAGTCAGCGTCTTCCTGAAAATAGCGATCACTAGAGCCTTGTTGCTGTGCCATTGCACCAATTGAGCCCATACCACGGTACGATTTATACGAACGACCTTGGTATAGTTCAATTTCACCTGGCGCTTCTTCTGTTCCAGCAAAAAGACCACCAAGCATTACAGAATGCGCGCCAGCAGCTAAGGCTTTTGCCATATCACCTGAATAACGAATACCGCCATCAGCAATTAAAGGAACACCCGTACCTTTCAAGGCTTGAGCAACATTATCAACCGCAGAAATTTGTGGTACGCCGACACCAGCAACAATACGAGTGGTACAAATAGATCCAGGACCAATACCTACTTTAACGCCATCAGCGCCCGCTTCTACTAAAGCAAGAGCCGCAGCAGCAGTAGCAATATTGCCACCAATTACTTGTAAATCTGGATAGTTTTGTTTAGCCCAACGTACACGATCTAATACACCTTGCGAATGCCCGTGTGCAGTATCAACCACAATCACATCAACACCCGCCGCAACTAATGCCGCAATACGCTCTTCTGTGCCTTCCCCTGTACCCACTGCTGCGCCTACACGCAAACGCTCTAGCTGATCTTTACAAGCATTAGGGTAATCTTTTGCTTTTTGAATATCTTTAACCGTAACCATGCCGCGCAAATGAAAGTCATCATTCACAATAAGTACTTTTTCGATACGGTGTTCATGCAGCAAAGTTAATGCTTCTTGCTTAGTAAAGTCTTCTTTTACTGTCACTAAGCGTGCTTTCGGTGTCATAACATTGGCAATCGATTCGTCAAGTCGCGTTTCAAAACGTAAATCACGACTGGTAACGATACCAACCAGCTCATTGCCATCAACGACAGGCACGCCGGAAATATTCTTTTGCTTAGTCAGCGCCATAACGCCACGCACAGTTGCTGTCGAAGCGACTGTAATGGGCTCTCTAATGACACCGCTCTCATATTTTTTAACACGACGCACTTCATGCGCTTGTTGCTCTACGGTCATATTCTTATGAATAATACCGATACCGCCTTCTTGAGCTATCGCGATAGCCAATCTTGACTCGGTAACAGTATCCATTGCCGCTGACACTAGCGGAATGTTCAATGAAATATTACGTGTCAACTTGGTAGCCATTGACACTTCACGCGGCATCACAGTTGAGTGAGCCGGCACTAATAGCACATCATCAAAAGTTAAGGCTTCCTGGATAATTTGCATGATATTTTCCGTTCAAGAAATAAAAATTAACCCATGATTATACTATAAGTAATCAACTTGTTAATAGCTGTTTATTAGCATGGCCAATACCGACTTACCAAAGCTTACACAATCAACTCATAAAAACTTTTCGGCGCACCGCAAATAGGACAGGCCCAATCATCTGGAATATCAGCCCATAATGTACCTGGAGCAAGGCCACTATCTGGGTCGCCCTTCGCTTCATCATAAATATGCTCACACTCTAAACACCGATATTTTTTAAATTCTGCCATGACTCTCTCCCAATCAATTAATAAAAGGCCATAATAATTTTCCGGCCACGATAAACAACAAGATAGAAAAATACTGCTTTAGCTTCTGGGTTGGCAAGCTATTGGCCCATTTAGCGCCAATAGGAGCAATCAACATACTACTCAGTACTACGCCTGAAAATGCCGGCAAATAAACATAACCAAAACTTCCTTCTGGCAAGCCGACCTTTTGCCATCCCAGCAATGCATAACTGATACTGCCTGCAAGCGCAATCGGCAAACCGCAAGCACTAGAAACAGCCACAGCATTACGCATAGGGACTCGATACTTAGCTAGCAAAGGAACCGTTAGAGTCCCTCCCCCTATACCCAAGACAGCAGAAATAAAGCCTATCGACAGCCCTGCTATATTTAAAATCGGTCTAGCCAAACTTTTTTTCTGCACAGCTACTTTTGGCCTTAATTGCATTGCCATCTGTACTGCCACATATAACATATACAAGGCAAAGATAAAACGTAAGTTTACCGACAGAAGATAATCCGCCGCATAAGCACCCGCGACAACACCAAACACAATGCCACCGGAAAGTTGCCAGACATAAGACCAAATAACCGCCCCTAATCGCTGGTGCGCGAACACCGTCGCTATGGAAGTAATAATAATCGTTGCCAATGAAGTTGCAACAGCCATTAACATAATCAACTCATTAGCAATACCTTGCTGCTCAAATAAAAGCACAAAAAAAGGCACTAAAACCAAACCACCACCAAGGCCAAAAAGCCCCGCTAAAATACCTGAAAAACAACCAAAAGCTAAGCAAATCAACATAACATCTAACATGAAAACACTTTCATCATTACATTCAACCCTTTACTAAACAACCACCCGCTAAAGACGGGTGGGTTAGAGTGCTTGGCGACTGAAAGTCGGGATACAGGGCGAATAGCCCTGTCATTCATGCTCACCATATTCTGTTTTAAAATTATCATTCGGGTTTGCTTCAAAGTGATGCTCAAGGTAATGCTTTATCATTTCTTCAGTCACCTGACCTACCGTGACACAAAAGTATCCTCTTGCCCAAAAATGCTTTCCCCAGTAACGCTTTTTTAATTTTGGAAATTCTTCAAAGAGCTTTCTTGCACTACGTCCTTTTATCCTTCGCATTATTTCGCTTGGCGCTATATTAGGAGGGGCAGAAACAACTATGTGTACATGATCCTTGCTAACAACACCTGACAAAATCTTAATTTCAAAGGCTTCACAAGTTTGCCTTACCAACTCTCTTACCCGCAAGCTAACATCACCATTTAATACTTGGTATCTATATTTTGTTACCCAAACAAAATGATATTCGATGTTGTAAACTGTATGACTGCCATAGCGATAATCCATTCTTTGAGTATAACATTTGAGATAAATCTGTTCGCCTGAAAGGCGAAGGTTTTAACCTTATGCTGGAAAATAAACATCAAATATCAACACGACAACTCATTGCCAAATTAGCACTGAATCCTTTATCATGCATCTTAATATTAAAAAGATAATAAATTTAACATGATGAAAGCCTATTTAGTTGGCGGCGCTGTACGTGACACACTTCTCAATCTACCCGTACGCGAGCGCGACTGGGTGGTCCTAGAAGAAACACCAGAAGCCATGCTGCAAAAAGGCTTTACTAAAGTAGGCAAAGACTTCCCAGTTTTCCTGCACCCAAAAACAAAAGACGAATACGCACTTGCGCGTACCGAAAGAAAAACCACACACGGCTATAAAGGCTTTGCTGTTTGCGCAACACCTGACGTCAGCTTAGAAGAAGATCTACTACGCCGCGATTTAACTATCAATGCCATGGCCATGCTAGATAACGGCGAGATTATCGACCCTTATGGCGGCCAAGAGGATCTCAAAAATAGAGTGTTTCGGCATATATCCCCTGCTTTTTGCGAAGACCCAGTACGCATCTTACGTATTGCCCGTTTTTGCGCGCGCTACCAACACCTTGGCTTTCATATTGCACCAGAAACACAAAAACTGATGCAGGACATGGTTACGCAAGGCGAAATTAATCACCTCGTTCCCGATCGTGTTTGGGCAGAAACAGCCAAAGCTCTGAGTGAACAATCACCTTCCGCTTACTTTCAAGCCTTGCGTGATTGTGGCGCCTTAGCGCGCATCTTTCCAGAAATTGACTCCTTATTTGGCGTACCGCAAACTGCCGTCTATCACCCTGAAATCGATACCGGCATACATACTCTAATGGTTTTAGATCAGGCCGTTTTATTAAGCGATAAAACGACAGTTCGTTTTGCCGCCTTAATGCACGATTTAGGAAAAGCACTCACTCCTTCGACCAATTGGCCTAGCCATCATGGCCATGAAACATTAGGCTTAAGTGCATTAACGGCACTCTGCACTCGACTACGTGTACCCAATAATTACCAGAAACTAGCGCAGCAAGTCATGCAATATCACACTCACTGCCATCGAGCCTTTGAGTTAAAAGCATCAACACTCTGCACAACACTAGCCAGCCTGAATGCCTTTAAAACAGACAATCACCTCAACGATTTTTTACTCGCTTGTGAAGCTGATGCTAAAGGGCGCTTGGGATTTGAAAACTCAGCTTACCCTCAAGCCAATTATATTTTAGCTGCGCAAAAAGCAGGATCTGATATAGACAGCTCAACTGTTTTAAACGGAAATTTACAAGGCAAAGAAATCGGCATAGCAATTAATAGACTACGCACGGCTGAAATCAGTAAAATAAAAACCCAATACACTCAAAATTAAGACCATAGGATTTAACATGCCCTCTTTTGATATTGTTTCAGAATTAGATATGCACGAAGCACAAAATGCCCTTGACCAAGCCAACAAAGAAGTAGGCGCTCGCTTTGATTTTAAAGGCTCTAATGCAGAGTTTGAACTGAAAGATGACACCATCGTGATGAAAGCCGCATCGATATTCCAGCTACAACAAATGCTGCCCATTTTATTTTCTAAAATGACTAAACGCGGCATTGATATTAGTTGCTTAGAAACAGGCGATGCAAAAGAAGGCGTAAAAACGGCACAGCAACCCATCTCACTGAAAGAAGGTATCGACAAGCCTTTAGCAAAGAAGATCGTTAAAGCCATTAAAGATAGCAAGATCAAAGTGCAAACAGCCATTGAAGGCGAAAAAATTCGGATAAACGGCAAAAAAAGAGATGACCTACAAGCCGCTATGCAATTATTACGCAAACAAGATTTAGAGCAGCCGCTACAGTTTAATAATTTTAGAGACTAAGATATTCTGCACCTCCCTTAGCTCAAGCAGAGGTGCATATTACTTACGAATCCTCATTTTTTCATAAAGAAAATAAACAGCGAGAACAAAAGACAACCACATCGCGACCATCGGCCCTATCACCCCATCATAAGGACTGACTAAATAAGTTAAATCTGAATGGGGGTTAACATTCATCAAGTGATGTGCCATTTTAATCTGCCACACCCATGCTGCATGGCAACCTATACACCAGGCCAGACTCAATTGCAGGCGTGTGCGCATAACCGCCAAAAAGACACCCACCATCAATAAAGCCCACAAAGCTCCTAAATGCTCCGGCTTTAATAAGTTTTGAAAAGCCTCTATGGCAAGATAAAAACCATCACTCAATCGTGCATCTTCAACAGAGATAGAAGTGCGTGCTTTAATAAAATGCAATATGGCATAATAAAAAGAGCTAATAAATATCGTCGCCGTGACACCTATACGTTTTACGTATGCCGAGATTAAAATCCCTCGAAACATCGGTTCCTCTAAAAGAGAGATCAACAAAGCTAACAGAAAAGCTACCAATAATTTAACCAAAACTTTTTCTAGCGTCCAGACCTTAGTTTCATCAAAAATCGTAATATCTAAAGCATAACTTAATAATACAACAGGCAGCAAAGTACACAAGCCCAAGATAATTCCACCTGACATTTGCTTAAGAAACCGCTTAAACGGTACAAACCCCAGTTGCTTTGCGCTAATATTCAAATAACGCATCGTTGGATAAATACTCAGTATTAATAGCGCCTGCGTCACTCTACTAATAACTCGATGTAGCTCTGCCGCACCATTAATAAGTATAAAAATACCATAGCCAATGACACAGGCAATGCAAGTATAGAGCAGCAGCATGCCAAAAGGCACTAAGCTAATACCAGTTTTTTTAAGCATCACCAACTCCTAAATCACCCCATAAAACCTGAACCGCGGTTAAAGCTGACAACGCCGCCGTTTCCGTACGCAATACCCTTGGCCCTAATCGCACCGGAATAAAACCTGCTTGCTTCGCTATTTCTCGTTCTTGCTCAGAAAACCCACCCTCAGGCCCCGCCAATAAAGTTACTGTGTTATCTTCCCTCTTTAAATCTTGCAACACGTGCGTAGCAAAAGGATCCAAGAAAACTTTAAGCCCAGATTGCTGCTCCACCCAGTTAATTAAAGACTCAACAGCTTCAATAGCTGGCATAACTGTTCGCCCACTTTGCTCGCTCGCATGCTGTGAAATCTTCTGCCAATGACGAATTTTATTGCTTTCTTTATCTCCTTTTAGCTGTACTACGCAATGATCCGTGATTAACGGCGTAATATTCGCAACCCCTAATTCCACTGATTTCTGCACTGCAAAATCCATCCGTTCGCCACGCGACACACCTAAACCTAATACTACTTGCAAAGGCGATTCAACATCACGTTCAACAAAACTTAGTACTTGCACTAAAACTTGTTTACGTGACACTTCGACGATTTCGGCTTGATATTCACCGCCCCGCCCATTAAACAACACAACTAAATACCCTTTTTTGAGTCGTAAAACAGTACGCACATAATGCGCGCAGTCTTCATCTAATTCGATCGCTTCCTGCACAGCCAAAGGCATGTCTATATATAATCTTGATACTCTCATATACTCTCCCGCACCAACAAAAAAGGCAGACAAAACATAAGCTGCCTTGTCTGCCTTTATAATCCACTCAAAACGCTTTTAGAATTTTAAATTCTTCCAAACCGCCAAAGTGGGCTTTGCTTGGTTCATGGTATAAAAATGCAGTCCTGGCGCGCCATTATCTAGCAATTCTTGGCATAACTTAGAAACCACTTCTTCACCAAAAGCAATAATCGAATCTCGATCATCACCAAAGCCTTCCAATGTTTTACGCATCCAGCGTGGAATATCAGCGCCACACATATCGGAAAAACGGAACAATTGAGAATAATTAGTAATTGGCATAATGCCCGGCACGATAGGAATATCAATACCGTTTTTTTCACATTTATCTAAAAAGTAGAAATAAGCCTCAGCATTATAGAAATACTGGGTAATAACTGCGTTAGCTCCAGCATCCACTTTACGCTTAAAATTATCAAAATCGTCCTGCGCACTACTTGCCTGCGGATGCACTTCAGGGTAGCCAGCAACATGAACCTGAAAATGATCACCCGTTTCTTTACGGATAAATTCAACTAATTCATTTGCATAACGAAATTCACCAGCAGACATCATTCCCGATGGCAAATCACCGCGCAAAGCGACAATCTTAGAAACGCCATGCTCGCGGTAATTTTGTAGAATTTCTAGAATGTTTTCTTTCGTCGAAGCGACACAAGATAAATGCGGTGCAGCAGAAATGCCACTTTCCTGAATCTTAACCACCGTATCGTAGGTATTATCACGCGTTGAACCACCCGCACCAAACGTAACTGAGAAAAAATCAGGATTTAACTGGGCCAATTCTTGATGAACTTTCTCTAAGTTTTTCGCCCCTTCTAGCGTTTTGGGCGGATAAAATTCAAAACTAAATAAGTCTGCTTTGTTTTCTTTGGTCATAATATTTTCAGCATCGGAGGAATAATAAAAAGTAAAAAGGGCTTATAGACACGACATAAATATGCGCAGCTAAAGCCCTTTTCACAGCAAACCCGTTAGCGAAGTCGCTTAGTAACGGTAATGATCTGCTTTGTATGGACCTTCAACTGGCACACTAATATATTTAGCTTGCTCTGGTGTTAGCTGTGTTAATTGCACACCTAACTGCGCCAAATGTGAACGAGCCACTTTTTCATCTAACTTTTTAGGCAAGATATACACTTTATTTTCATAATCAGCCGCATTTTCCCATAATTCCATTTGCGCTAGCACTTGGTTACAGAAAGAGTTAGACATTACAAAACTAGGATGGCCTGTTCCACAACCTAAGTTTACTAAACGGCCTTCTGCCAAGATAATCAGTTTTTTACCATCAGGAAAAATAACATGATCCACTTGTGGCTTAATGTTATCCCAAGTGTATTGACGTAAAGCTGCAATTTCGATTTCTGAATCAAAGTGACCAATATTACATACGATAGCGTTGTTACGCATTGCTTTCATATGATCATGGTTGATAATGTGATAGTTACCTGTTGCCGTCACAAAGATATTCCCTTGTGGGGCAGCCTCTTCCATCGTTACAACACGAAAACCTTCCATTGATGCTTGCAGCGCACAAATTGGATCAATTTCTGTGACCCAAACCGTTGCACCTAAGCCACGTAGCGATTGCGCACAACCTTTACCTACATCACCATAACCACAAACAACCGCGATTTTACCGGCAATCATTACGTCAGTTGCACGCTTAATACCGTCAACTAAAGACTCACGACAGCCGTAAAGGTTATCGAATTTTGATTTAGTGACAGAATCATTAACGTTAAATGCTGGTACTTTCAAAGTTCCAGCTGTAACCATCTCGTATAAACGCAATACACCCGTTGTAGTTTCTTCAGAAAGGCCTTTTACATCCGCCATCAATTCTGGGTATTTTTCATGCATTAGCACAGTTAAATCACCACCATCATCCAAAATCATATTTGGACGCCAGCCGTTAGGGCCGACAATAGTTTGCTCAATACACCACTCTGCTTCTTCTTCCGTTTCGCCTTTCCAAGCAAAAACAGGAATACCCGCCGCCGCCATTGCTGCCGCGGCTTGATCTTGTGTAGAAAAAATATTACATGAAGACCAACGTACTTCAGCACCCAAAGCTGTTAAAGTTTCAATTAAAACAGCTGTTTGAATCGTCATATGCAAACAACCCGCAATACGCGCACCTTTTAAAGGCTGTGCCGCACCGAACTCTTCACGTAAAGCCATTAATCCTGGCATTTCTGTTTCAGCAATTAATGTTTCTTTACGCCCCCATTCGGCCAAAGACATATCTGCAACTTTATAATCTTGTTCGCTCATTTTATTATCCCGTATATTTAATTTGTTAAAGGCCAGCTGCGCTTTTTAAAGCATCAACTTTATCAGTTTTTTCCCAGCTAAAGGTGTCTTCCGTACGGCCAAAGTGACCGTAAGCGGCAGTCGGCAAATAGATAGGTTTTAATAAATCGAGCATGGCAATTAAGCCTTTTGGTCTCAAATCAAACACGTCTCTAATGATTTGCACTAAACGGTCTTCACTAATTTTTCCTGTACCAAAGGTTTCTACGCTGATAGAAGTTGGCTCAGCAACACCAATCGCATAAGATACTTGAATTTCACAACGCTCAGCCAGTTCTGCAGCAACAATATTCTTAGCTACGTAACGACACATATACGCCGCAGAACGATCTACTTTTGAAGGATCTTTACCAGAAAAAGCACCACCGCCGTGTCTAGCCATACCGCCGTATGTATCAACAATTATTTTACGTCCTGTTAGGCCACAATCACCAACAGGGCCACCAATAATAAATTGACCTGTTGGGTTAATAAAATATTGAGTGCCCGCATGCAACCATTCTTTAGGTAAAGTCGGCAGGATAATTTCATCCATCACCGCCTCTTCCAGCTGCTTACCACCCATTTCAGGAGAATGCTGCGTAGATAAAACGACAGCATCAATGGCAACTGGCTTGTTATTTTCATAGCGGAAAGTAATCTGACTTTTCGCATCTGGACGCAGCCAAGGCAAAGTACCATTTTTACGTACTTCTGCCTGGCGCTTCATTAACAGATGCGAATAAGTAATCGGAGCCGGCATTAACACATCCGTTTCATTGCTCGCATAACCGAACATTAACCCTTGATCACCTGCGCCCTGCTCATGATCTTCGCTATCGTCCACACCTTGAGCAATATCAGCCGATTGCTTACCAATCGCATTTAATACCGCACAACTTGCCGCATCAAAACCTATCTCCGAACTGTTATAGCCTATATCATGAACAACTTTTCTAACGACCTCTTCTGTATCAACCCAAGCATCAGTAGTAATTTCACCGGCAATAATCACCATGCCGGTTTTAACTAAAGTCTCACAAGCAACTCTGGACTTAGGATCTTGCGCTAGTAGCGCATCTAAAATAGCATCAGAAATCTGATCGGCAACCTTATCCGGATGCCCTTCTGAAACGGATTCAGAGGTAAAAATATAGTTATTGCTCATAAATATGGTCCTTTTTTATACAAGGGATAGATATAAAGACTGAAAACAGCTAGAGCTTGAATTTCAGATAAAAAAAAAGGCTGCATCAGCAACCTTTAATATATGGTGGGCCCTCCCAGACTCGAACTGGGGACCTGCCGATTATGAGTCGGATGCTCTAACCAACTGAGCTAAGGGCCCTAAAACTATCTACAAAGACTTACTTCTCTCCTACTCTGCATCCAAAAAGCATTTAAGCTGGTCAGAACGAGATGGGTGTCGCAATTTACGTAATGCCTTTGCTTCAATTTGACGGATACGTTCGCGCGTGACATCAAACTGCTTTCCAACTTCCTCTAGGGTATGGTCAGTATTCATATTAATACCAAAACGCATACGTAAGACTTTCGATTCTCTTGCCGTCAATCCCGCCAACACACTTTGTGTCGACTCTTTCAGACCGGCAATTGTAGCAGAGTCTACAGGAGAAAGCATCTTTGAATCTTCAATAAAATCACCTAAATGCGAATCTTCATCGTCACCTATCGGCGTCTCCATAGAAATCGGCTCTTTGGCAATCTTAAGAACTTTACGCACCTTATCTTCTGGCATCTCCATATGCACAGCTAATTCTTCAGGTGTTGCTTCACGGCCTTTTTCTTGCATAATTTGACGTGAAATACGATTCAACTTATTAATCGTCTCAATCATATGCACAGGAATACGAATTGTTCTCGCCTGATCAGCAATAGATCGCGTAATCGCTTGGCGTATCCACCATGTCGCATAAGTCGAAAACTTATAGCCTCGACGATACTCAAACTTATCAACTGCTTTCATTAAGCCGATATTGCCTTCCTGAATTAAATCCAAGAACTGCAGCCCGCGATTAGTGTATTTCTTTGCAATCGAAATAACCAGACGCAAATTAGCCTCGATCATATCTTTTTTCGCGCGCCTTGACTTTGCCTCTCCGATCGACACACGACGACTAATATCTTTTATTTCGACAATAGCTAAACCATGCGCTTCTTCCATTGCACTAAATTGAATCTGAGCTCTTTTAATTTCCTTTTTATTAGCCGCCAGCACTGCCGCAACAGCTTCGTCCTTATCTGCATACTCAGACAACCACGTTAAATCAGCTTCATTAGCAATAAATCTATCAATAAATTCTTTACGATTTATTTTTGCCTGTTTAACGCAAATGCCTAAAACGACTCTTTCTTGCTCACGAATATTCTGCGTAACTACATCAAGTAACGCGACTTTCTTTTTAAAATATTGCGGAGTCCACTTTACCTCAAGAAAACGCACAGACAGTGCATCCATTGCCTTCTCTGTTTTGTCATGTTTATAGCCATTTTTTTTCACCGAAGCATTAACCAGCTTATAAGCTACCCTAATTTCCTCAATTTTCGCTTCGGCCTCTTCATAGGTAATCCCTGTAGGCTCAACTACCTCATCATCATCGTCATCATCATCAGATCCTGCGACAACCGCGACTTTCGAATCATCATAGTCAGGCTCGTTAAGATCGATAAAATCGATAAGGATATCTGTCAAACGCAAACCGCCCTCTTCACCGACTGTCGCAAAATCTGCAAACAAAGATTCAACAACCAAACCAGACCGAGCAACTGCCCGCACAATTTGACGCTGCCCTTCTTCGATTCGGCGTGCAATTTTTAATTCTTCAGGTCGCGTCAATAGCCCAACTGAACCCATTTCACGCATATACATTCTGACTGGATCAGTAGTACGACCAAATTCACTATCGACCGATGCAAGTGCGGCAACCTCTTCTGCATCATCATCATCAGCAGTCACCTCATCATTAGAAAGATCCTCATTATCTTCTGGCGCACTTTCATGAACCTTAATACCAAGGTCATTAATCATGCCGATAATATCTTCAATTTGCTCAGGATCGACAATATCATTTGGTAAATGGTCATTGACCTCCGCATAAGTTAAATAACCTTGCGACTTACCTTTTGCAATTAATTGCTTAAGCTGGGACTGCTGCTGTTCTTGATTCATTATTTACCTTAAAGACACTACATCAAAAATTTCTGATATAGAAAAATTGCTTTACTTACGGTTCGCCAACATATTTAACAATTCCTTTCGTTCATGCTCGCTCAAACCACTCGCCCTTTCCTTTGCAATTAATTGGTCAAGGCGACTCTCCTGGCCCTGATTAATTAACCTGTCAATTGCTCCTGAAAACTCCTCTTTTAACTCATCTCCAGAGATAAAAAAGTCATGATTCATCATTACACCTATATAACCTTCTTCCTCTTTCCCCCTAAAATACTCCAGCAAGCTAGGTAAATTAATATTAGGGTTCTCAACAATAATTTCAACTATTGTTTTCAATAAGCTTATGCCTGGAAAATCCAAACTTTGCCAATTTATATCTTTTTCTTCGAGTACACCAATTAAGCTAGGGTTCTGCAACAATAAAGAGATTGCTATCCTTACTGGTGACAACTTTACATCTGCTTGATTTTGCTTATGCCTTAGTGACTTAAGCGTAGTCGGCTTTTCAAAAAAGTCCAACCGGTCTACCTTGGATAGCTCTTTTAACTTTTCAAGCATTAGATCTTGAAAGACACCGCTCGGTATCTTTTCTAAATATCCTTTTGCCTTGCTCGCTAAACTTGCACGACCTTCCAAATCATTAAGATTTAAACCTTGATTTAACCGATCAAAAAAGAAAGCTGATAAGCTAGTTGCTGATGCTATGCGTTGCTCAAAAGCAACAAGCCCCTCCTGCCTAACCAACACATCAGGATCATCTCCCGCCGGCAACTGCATGATCTTTACTTGCCGTCCATCTTTGAGACTAGGCAAAGCAGCCTCAACAGCTCGCCAAGAGGCAGCCCTTCCAGCCTTATCACCATCAAAGCACAAGACAATCTCTGAACTAAATCGAAACAGTAACTCCAAATGCTCTTTAGAAGTTGCCGTGCCTAAGGTTGCTACAGCATAGCCCAAACTAAACTGGGACAATGCAATTACATCCATATACCCCTCAACGACAAGAATTCGTTCAGGCTTGGCATTTTTGGCCAATAACTCATACAGCCCATAAACCTCTCGGCCTTTATGAAATACAGCTGTCTCAGGAGAATTCAAGTATTTGGGTAAGGAGTCATCTAAAACTCGCCCGCCAAAACCCAGCACCCTACCACGACGATCACGAATAGGAAAAATAACTCGATCACGAAAACGATCATAAACTGAACCATTGTCCTTAGTAACCACTAAGCCGGCCTCAATCAACTGCTGCGGCTTAAAACGCTTACTCAGAGCATCCCAGCCTGCAGGCGCATAACCTAACTGAAACTCACGCGCCACCTCACCACTTAAGCCGCGCGATTTAAAATAATCGACAGCAACTTTAGCACTTACATTGTCGCGTAATTGATCTATATAGAAGCCCGTCACCTGCTCGAGCACCTGCAAAATCTCTGCAGTATTATTCTTTTTTACTGGACCTAAACTAGCTTCTCTCGGTACTTCTACACCAACAAAATCAGCTAAATCCTCTACTGCCTCAACAAAATTAAGATGGCTATAATCCATCAAAAAACTAATAGCATTGCCACCCGCACCACAACCGAAGCAATGATACAGTTGCTTATTGCGAGTTACTGCAAAGCTAGGCGTTTTTTCAGTATGAAAAGGGCAGCGCGCTACATAGCTGCTTCCCGTTTTTTTTAATGGAACATAAGTATCAACAAGATCAACAATATCAACCCTGACCAATAAATCATCAATAAACGATCGTGGGATCTTGCCTGCCATAATCAGCTAAAAATCAAATACCTAGTGCTGCCTTTATTTTTACACTGACTACAGACATATCTGCTCGACCCAGCATAGCTGGCTTTAATAAAGCCATCACCTTGCCCATATCCTTAATTGAGCTTGCCGAACAGTCTGCAATAGCTG
>JAUVAA010000034.1 GCA_030591965.1 bacterium | reverse complement strand
GCACATATTGTAACAATTCATTCAAAACCTGCGGCATAACACCAAAGCCACCTGGATCAAGTAAAACGCCTTTACCTTTATGCAAAATCAGGAACTGATTAGAAGGAATACCATCCTCTTCACCAGGTTCGCTTTCATTTAACAATATAAACCGGTGTTCTTCGCCATTGTATAAAGCTACATTTTTACGCATTGCCCTTACCTAAAATGAATGTAAATATTCAGAGACTCCATCAAAAAATTGATATTTCCGCCAAAAAACCATTCCAAGCTATTGATAGCACGTACCTGGGCTGAAAAATTGGTGAAATTTCTAGGGGGTGTCTGAATACTTACAAATGAATTCTTGAAAACGGCACAGAATATCATAATCACACTTTAAACCTGACAAAAATCTCCTAAAGGGTGATGCAATTCACATAAAAACTATAGGGTATTATCTCGAATAAAAACCCACTTTTTATCATCAGACAACTCTTCTGCAAAATGATAGCCTGCACTATTAAATCCCTTCAATTGCTCTGCTTGGATAATTTTATTTTTTAGTGCATAAGCAACCATCAGTCCACGTGCTTTTTTAGCATAAAAACTAATAATTTTGTATTGGCCATTTTTAAAGTCTTTAAAAACAGGAGTAATGACTTTACTTGCAATTAATTTAGGCTTTACTGCTTTAAAATATTCGTTAGATGCTAAATTCACCAATTCCGGCGCTTCATCGACCGGCATATCAGTTTTAATCAAAACTGAAATTTTATCCCCCCAAAAATCATATAAATTCGCACCACGCTCATTGGAAAATTTAGTCCCCATTTCTAAACGATAGGCCTGCATTAAATCGAAAGGTCGCAGCAAGCCATAAAGCCCGGATAAAATACGCAAATGTTGCTGTGTGAATTCCAGCTCATCCATAGATAATGTATCAGCCCCTAAGCCTTGATATACATCGCCTTGAAATGCAAACAAGGCTGGGCATTGAACTGCCGAATCAGACTGCACCCAGTCTTGAAAGCGCTGATAATTTAATTCAGATAGCTTTTCACTAATGCCCATTAATTTTTGTATCTGTTCTGGATTCAGCTCTTGTAATTTATTAATAAGTTGCTGACTATCATCTAAAAGTCTAGCTTTTGTCATATTAATATTAGGATGTGAGGCCTGCATATCGAGTGATTTGGCAGGTGAAATAAGCATTAACATAATGGGTTTTCAATTAATTTTATAAAAATGAAAAACTATGCAACCCAAAAAACAGTTAGTATCATACAGGGTTTTAGTCTATCGACTCCCCGTATTCCGTAAACTACAGACAGGCTACAATCGTACTTTTGTATTTGATTAAGAGTTGCGCATGAAATAACTTGAGCATAATGGGACGCAGACTTTTAGCCTATCATTAAAGAGCAGACTCTAACCCTTTAACATGGCTTAGATCTAAAGGGTCGGGAATGGGTTTACTTATATAATAGCCCTGAGCATAATCAACACCTTGCTGCTCTAATAGCGCTAAAATCTCCTTATTCTCCACAAACTCAGCAATAATTTGCTTACCAAATGCCTGAGAGACTTCGGTTAGAACTTTAACAAAAATTCTATCTTCTTCACTGACATCCATTTGCTTCACAAAAGAGCCATCAATTTTCACATAATCAACCGGCAAGGATTTTAAATAATAAAAAGAAGAAAAACCCACGCCAAAATCATCTAAAGCAAAACGACAACCTAATGCTTTTAGCTGCTTAATCATTGATTTAGCCGACATAAAATTAGAAACAGCTGAGGTTTCGGTAATTTCAAAAATAATTAATTCTGGCTTAACTCCGGGCTGACTTAATAACTGCTCAATATAAGGCAAAATATCCATATCATTCATTGAGCGACCGGATAAATTAATCGCTAAGCGAGAATTATTACCAATAGCTTGAAAAGCTAAATGCTGCTCTATTGCCTTTCTTAATACCAAATGATCAATTTGATCAATAATGCCAATTTGCTCAGCTTGAATGATAAAATCACCCGGCATTAATATTGTGCCATCTTTCTGCTGTATTCTTAGCAAACACTCATAGTGACTAATTGCTTTAGCCTTAATATCTAATATAGGCTGATAGTATAAAACAAATTCATCCTTCTTAATCGCCTGTTCAATAATGTGTTTCCAACGCAACTGCTCTGTTAATACTGCTTGATATTCAAACTCGGGCGAGAAAATATGGTAACGAGAACGACCCGTTTTTTTTGCGTGATACATGGCCAAATCAGCGTTCGCCAGTAACTCTTGCTGAGTTTCACCATGCTGTGGATAAACAGCAACACCAATACTAAAACTAACAGGGTGAGGTTGTCCATTAATTGTATAATTAACCTGTGTTAATGCATATAACAACTTATTTGCTAATATTTCTATACCCTCTTGTGTCGCAGCAGGGATTACTAACGTAAATTCATCGCCACCTATCCGACACAATAAATCAGTTTCTCTTATTTCCTTTTTTAATACATTAGCAATCTCTTGCAATAATTCATCGCCAGCCTGATGCCCATGGGTATCATTAATAACTTTAAATTGATCCAAATCTAAATAAAACAGGGCAAGTTGCTCTTTATATCGTCCAGCGATAGCCAGCATAGTCACTAATTCACGCTGAAAATTACGTCGATTACCTAAGCCGGTTAACTGATCATGGCTTGCCAGCC
Organism: bacterium; assembly: GCA_030591965.1. Taxonomy (GTDB): domain Bacteria; phylum Pseudomonadota; class Gammaproteobacteria; order Methylococcales; family Methylomonadaceae; genus Methyloprofundus. Next base: position 16,696 of record JAUVAA010000034.1, on the reverse strand, counting down.
AAATCAATTGCTCATCAGCCACATGACGCTCAGAAACATCAACACCTAAGCTTAAAACTACAGGTTCTTGACTGTTGTTTTTTGTACGTAAGATAGTATGAATCCATGAAATATAAATAGGTTCATCTGTTAACAATGCCAATTGATCATCAAAATTAATTTCTTTAAGCCCTTTTTGTTGCCTTAATTGTTCGAGTTTCAGTAAATGCTCTTTATCAGAAATAAGTTCAGAAAAAGACATTCCAGTGACTTCAGAAGCCTTTAGCCCCATATCAGTTAAGCCCTCTTTATTAATCGAAAGTATCTCACCTTGCATATTTTGCGTAATAATAAAAATAGGCGCGGCATCGATTAACTGAGCAACAAAATCACGTTCCTTTTCTAATTCCTGGCTGTTCTTTAATAATAACTCGGTATTTTTTGCAACATCATTACTGAGAACTTCCAACTCCCTAGCCACATACACAGCGGTTTCTGATAGCTGATTAACTTCATCGTTCAAAATAGTGCTGCTTTGACTTTTTAATTTCTGCTTAAAGGCTTGGTATTGATGTTGCACAAGCAAAGGCAAGGCTTGTGATAGTTGTGCAATTCTCCCTAAAGTGAAATGGATAGTGATAAAGAAAATAAAAATAACTAAAAAAAGACCAAACAAACCAAGTACGCCTAATTGCAGTAATTTGTTTTGTAAGCTTTTATAATCTTCCGTTATCTCATTAATAATAACAAAATAAGGAGCACTAAATGCATCTTTACTAATAGGAAAAATACGCATCTCATAGCGCTTCATATCCCTAATAAACACCAGCCCTGAGCCTAAAAAAGCATCTAATGTATTGCTAGTGATAGCTTGCAGCCATAAAGGATTATTTTTTTCCGCCTGGGTAATTGCAGATAGTGTCTTGCTATTATTACTAATAAGCACGCCTAAATCACTGTGAATAGTTTGCTGATACTGCAACAAAGTATCGGATAGTGCCAAAGAAACACTTAAAACGCCAACCACCTCTGAATTTAATAAAAAAGGTGTCAATATTTGCTGAAAACAACCTTGACCACAAACTATTTGATGTTGCGGAATTTCTTGAGTAAAGGTGCGCAAAATAACCTCGGGGGCAGCCTTAATATTCTTACCCCATTGCCGAGTTACTGCACCCTGCCGATTATAAAAAACAGCATTTTCCAACCCCCAAATAACCTGCCAATGTTGCCAATGCTCATCAAATAATTGCAGCAATTTCTGGTCTGCCGATTCCTCATCATCTTGTATTAATAAGATAGATTCAACAAACCGATCTAAAACAAAAAATGACTCTTCTGTTAAAGCGCGGGCGATGTTTATTTGATTCGTCTGTGCAGCGGATCGACTGTTAGTAAAATTATCTACTGCCTGATGATAAACGTAGTAAGCATAAGCACTGTAAAGAGAAATTAAAACAAGTCCCAAGCCAAAGGCAAACTTCCATTTTAAACTCAAAAAGCGTTTATTTTTGTGCATAATTAAAACCTAAAGGCAACTTGTAAAGCATAAATATTCCAATCCTTTGCAATCTTTGATAAGTCAGGGTTATCCAATAAACTGATAGTTGCTGCACCATGAACACGATGGTATTCTGCTCGAACCATCCAAGAAGGCGTAATATCCCAGCGTAAACCAAAAACTAGATCTTGGGTAAATGCCATATGAGCGGGTATTAAACCTCCGCTTTTTGCTTCAATCCCTTTTCCGTATCGGTCCTTTAGGTTTTGTATGGCAGAGTCATAACGGAGTGTGGCCTGTAAATTATCAAGGAAACGATAGCCTGCTTGCACATACCAACGCTCACTAACAGCAAAAGAATCCGGCACTCCCAACCTAATATCTGTAATTTCATTCCATTTCAAACTGTACTCACTTACAAAACTAAATCTTTCGCCATTATACTGAGCCGAAAGCATAAAGGTATTAAAATTCGCCCCCATTTGTGCATAAGGATCATCAGCATTTTTAGCTTGGTAACTCATCTTTAAATCTGCATAACTTAACGCAAAAACATATTCGCCGTCCATGATTTCATAACTTAACTGTGTAACAAAACTAGGATCTGACTCAAAATGGCCAGAAGCTGTCGGGTCATTGACAATTGCAGTCAATACCTCTTTATCATTAGCATTTATCCACCCATAATTAAATTTGAATGAAAAATATCCTATTGAAGTATTATAATCAGCATACAGTTGTCCGCCATCTACAGCTAAAAGTAATGTTCTAGAACGCTCAAAATAAGCAAGTGGTAAAAAGATAGTCGGATGCGTAAAAGCAACATCTCGAGTTTCGTTATATAAACCCCAAGGATTTTTAATTCGTCCACCGCGTACCCCAATGCGGCCCTCTTGCAAATTTAAAAGGTTCAAATCAAAAAAAGCAAAGTCCAATGTCACTTCACCTGCATCGCCGGTAATTGCACCCGCGCGTCGATACAAGCCTTGTACCGCAAAACTTAAGTTATTAAGTGCTTGATAAGAAACATTTAAACCCATTTCGGTCGAGCCAGCAGACACGCTGTCTTTGCTTTGACCATATACATTATTTCCTGACGAAGAAAATAGACCTTGGCTTAGAAAACCATGAAACTGTATATCATCTCTCCAAGTTTTTTTAACACCCTCCCAAAGTTTATTTTCTTCTTGGGTAGGTGCTTCCATGATTGATTCAGAGCTTATTTCTTGAGCGCAGACAGAAAAGGAAAGCAGGAACGCAATAAATATATTAGTGAGCATTAAAGTAATAAATCGATTCACCTTCAACCCTCCTGTCTATATAACCGATAGCATTATCCATATGTTGAACTTTATCTAGCATTTCCGCTATTGAATCTACCGTCACTGGCGGTTGCCCTGTCCCTGTATAAGTCATTCTATTCCATGTTCTGCATAATTGATGTGGAAACATCCCTAGTTTTTCCTTAACAAACTCTTTGTGTACTGCATTATTGTCAGGCAAAACAAATATTCTAATCTTCTCACCATTAGGCCAATATAAAGTGCGCAGACTAAAAATAGCTCGTAATTCATGGAAACCTTTTAACTGTATGCACAACACATTTAAAATTAAAGCTATTTAAGTATAATTAAAACCGAAAGGCAACTTGTAAGGCATAGATATTCCAATCCTTTGCAATCTTTGATAAGTCAGGGTTATCCAATAAACTGATAGTGGCCGCACCATGCATGCGATGGTATTCAGCACGAACCATCCAAGACGGCGTAATATCCCAGCGTAAACCAAAAACAATATCTTGAGCATAAAACAAATGCCCAGGAACCATTCCGCCTGTGGCTGCTTCAACCCCCTTTCCATAACGATCATTTTTATCTTGCACCGTAGAGTCATAACGAAGAGTAGTTTGTAAGTTATCTAGCAAACGATAGCCTGCTTGTACATACCAATGCTCACTTACTGGGGAGTTATCAGGTACACCAAATCTAATATCTGTAAATTCATTCCATTGCAAACTATATTCACCGGTAAAACTAAAGTACTCGCCATTATACTGTCCCGAAACCATAAAAGTATCAATATCCGCTTGCATTTGCGCATAAGGATCACCCATATTTTTAGCTTGGTATCTCATCTTCAATTCAGCATAACTCAAAGCGAAAACATATTCGCCACCCAAGATTTCATAATTTAATTGTGTAACAAAACTGGGATCTGACTCTAAATGGCCAGATGCTGTCGGGTCATTGATAATAGCTGTTAACAACTCCTTATCATCTGCATTCACCCAGCCATAATTAAATTTGAATGAGAAATCTCCCATCGAGGTATTGTAATCGGCATACAACTGTCCACCATCTAAAGCTAAAAACAAGGTTCTAGAGCGTTCAAAATAGGCCAACGGCAACAAAATAGTCGGGTGGGTAAAGGCAACATCTCGGGTTTCATTATATAAGCCCCAAGGGTTTTTAATTCGCCCGCCACGTACCCCTATGCGACCCTCTTGTAAATTTAAAAGGTTCAAATCAAAAAATGCAAAATCCAAAGTGACTTCGCCTGCATCACCAGTATTAGCTCCCGCGCGCCGATACAGGCCTTGCACCGCAAAACTTAAGTTATTAAGTGCTTGATAAGAAACATTTAAACCCATTTCGGTCGAGTCAGCAGACACGCTGTCTTTGCTTTGACCATATATATTATTTCCTGACGAAGAAAATAGACCTTGGCTTAGAAAACCATGAAACTGTATATCATCTCTCCAAGTTTTTTTAACACCCTCCCAAAGTTTATTTTCTTCTTGGGTAGGTGTTTCCATGATTGATTCAGAGCTTATTTCTTGAGCGCAGACAGAAAAGGAAAGCAGGAACGCAATACATATATTAGTGAGCATTAAAGTAATGAATCGATTCACCTTCAACCCTCCTGCCTATATAACCGATCGCATTATCCGTATGTTGAACTTTATCTAGCATTTCCGCTATTGAATCAACCGTAACAGGCGGCTGTCCTGTCCCTGTATAAGTCATTCTATTCCATGTTCTGCGTAATTGATGGGGAAACATTCCCAACTTTTCCTTAACAAATTCTTTATGTACTGCATTATTGTCAGGCAAAACAAATATTCTAATCTTCTCACCATTAGGCCAATATAAAGTGCGCAAACTAAAAATTGCCCGCAATTCATGAAAATCCTTTAACTGCTCAATCGTATTAGCACTAACAATCACTTCCGAAGCATTAACAGTCTGTGCATTCAGTAATAAAGCAATACACAGCAATAGCGCACTTATGCTTAGCCGCTTTTGAGGCACCCCCTTATTAATAAAATGCAATATCATTTTCCCTGCTCATATTACTCCGCTTAATCTTGCTGTTTTCTTGCTGTTTTCTTGCTGTTTTCTTGCTAAATATAACGCACACTATCGGCATGCTGACTACTCAATAATGGGATATTTAACAACACATTAATACTTCGAATAAGTATAGACGCTTTTTCAGGGATTTCTGCGAGCAGACATACTATTATGAGCCGAATAGTATATTTTGAGACTTCTATCACAAAAGCAGACGCACAATACTTTGTATCAATAACTGCCAAAAACTTTAATAAGTTCAACACCGCGCAAAACTACATACCTAAGTCATTAATATAATGCCATTTCTTCATCACAAGCATTAGCCCAAGCATGAATACCACCTGTTAGATTAAATATCTTCTCAAAACCTTGTTCTACTAAATAATAAGCCACTTGCTCACTGCGCATACCATGATGACAGATCACGGCTATCGGCTGGTTTTTATCCAATTCCTGAAGACGCCCAGGGATCTGGTTCATCGGCATTAATACGCTATTTTTCAAACTTGCTATTTGATATTCAAAAGATTCACGCACATCTAGTAAAAAATACGCCTCAGGGTTTTCTAATAATTGGTGTTGTAAATAAATCGGTGATATTTGTTGCACTGTCATGTCAATCGAGCCCTTTGTTTATAAGTGATTAATAAAGCGCTCTAAACGCTCTATTCCTTCGGCTATTGTAGCCATTGAACCGGTATAAGAAAAACGCAAATAATTCTGGCTCTCATTTTGCCCAAAATCCTTACCTGGCGTAATGGCAACGCCTTCAAGTTCAAGTAACTGCTCAGCGAATTCCTGACTATCATCAGTAAATTGACTGGCATCTGCATAAATATAAAAGGCTCCAGCCGGTTTTACAGGGATATTAAAACCTAAACGCAGTAAATGTTCATATAAAAAATCACGTTTACTGGCAAAATCCTCACGCCTTAGTTCTAACTCTTGCAAAGTTGCTGGATCAAAAGCCGCCAGTGCTGCATATTGCGAATGACTCGATGTGGAAATAAAGATATTTTGCGCTAATTTTTCTGTTGCTTGCGCAAAGCTTTCTGGAACAATAAGCCAACCGATACGCCAACCAGTCATACCAAAGTACTTTGAAAAACTATTGATAACAAAAACCTGATCACTAAATTCTAAAGCACTCGCCACACCTTGTTCATAGACTAAACCATGATAAATTTCATCCGAAAAGAACAACCCTTTCTTAGCAGCAACAAACTCACTGGCTTTAGCTAATTCACTCGCTTGAATAATAGTCCCCGTTGGATTTGAGGGCGAGGCAATTAAAACACCGCGAGTTTGCGATTGCCAATGTTTCTGTAATAAATCGACTGACAACTGATAGGCCGTATCTGCATACACGGGCACTTTTTTTACATGATCAGAAAATAAACGAATAAAATTTTGATTACAGGGATAACAAGGGTCAGATAAAATAATTTCATCACCTTGGTTAATACTCACGCCCATAGCAAGCAAAAAAGCCCCTGAAGCGCCTGGCGTAATAAAAATACGCTCTATCGGCACAGATACTTGATATTTTTGCTTATAAAAATCACTGATTTTCTGCCTTAACTCGGGCAATCCCGCGGCAGGCGTATATTTAACGTGGCCTTTTTTTATATAATCAATTCCCGCTTGAGTAATTAACTCAGGCGTTGCAAATTCAGGCTCGCCAATTTCCATATGAATAATGTCACGTCCTTGCTCTTCTAATTGTTTTGCACGACGTAGTAACTCCATGACATAGAAAGGAGTAATTGCTTCCATTCGCTTTGCAATTTGCATAAATGATCCTAAAAAGTCGCAGGAAAAATGCGAATAATAGCAATTTTCCTTGCTTAATTGTTAATATCCTGATAAAAATGCGCAGTTTTTTAAAATAATCAGGAGTTAATGGATGACTAGCAGCACTTCAGCTGAAAGTACGCCTTTCAATTTTACGCCCTATCAAGAAAAGAAAGGCGAAGAATATATGAACCCGGCGCAAAAAGAGCATTTTAAAGGTATTCTAATGAATTGGAAGAATGACCTAATGCGCGAAGTGGATCGTACCGTTGATCATATGCGTGATGATGCGGCAAACTACCCTGATCCTAACGATCGCGCATCGCAAGAGTCTGAATTCAGCCTTGAATTAAGAACACGCGACAGGGAAAGAAAGCTACTTAAAAAAATTGGTGAATCACTAGCACTGCTCGACACAGATGATTACGGTTACTGTGAATCATGCGGTATAGAGATTGGTGTTCGTCGTTTAGAAGCGCGTCCTACTGCAGAGCTTTGTATAGATTGCAAAACACTAGATGAAATCCGCGAAAAACAAATGAGCAAATAAGTTAAGATTTTTAATCTTTGCGCTTAAGCCACAAAGACTGTGCAATACCGACATTAAGCCTTTTAATTCGCTGTACCCTTTGTGGCTATCCATCTTGCAGTTGATTATTTAACCTTTTATCACTGCGACTTTTAAATCTGTGCAAACTATAAACACCCTTCTGGAACAAGACAAACAGCACGTCTGGCACCCTTATAGCGTCACTCAGTCAGATACGCCCATTTACCCAGTTAAGTCCGCTCAAGGCGTTACTATTACCTTAATGGATGGCACAATGCTTATTGATGGCATGTCCTCATGGTGGAGCGCGGTACACGGATACAACCATCCGATATTAAATCAAGCTATTGAACAGCAATTGCATAATATGTCGCATATTATGTTTGGCGGTTTAACACATCAACCTGCGATTGAATTAGCTCAACAACTAGTCGATATTACCCCTGAACCATTACAAACCGTGTTCTTTTCCGACTCAGGTTCAGTAGGTGTTGAAGTGGCAATGAAAATGGCTATTCAATATTGGCACACAAAAAATCAAGCACAAAAAAAGCGTTTGCTTACCATTCGTCATGGTTATCACGGCGATACCTTTGGTGCGATGTCGGTCAGTGACCCTGATAATGGTATGCACAGTTTATTTAATAACACATTAATTAAACAGCTCTTTGCCGATGCCCCAAACTGCGGGTTTTATGATACTTGTACAGCTGAAGATATTGCACCATTAGCAGATCAATTAAAAGCACATCACGATGAAATTGCCGCTGTTATTTTAGAGCCAGTTGTTCAAGGCGCTGGAGGTATGCGTTTTTATTCGCCTGATTATTTACGCTTAGTGCGTGAATTATGCGATAAATATAATGTTCTATTAATTTTAGATGAAATAGCAACAGGGTTTGGTCGTACAGGCAAGCTATTCGCCTGTGAGCACGCAAATATTACACCAGACATACTCTGCCTAGGTAAAGCATTAACTGGCGGCTACATGACCTTAGCAGCAACTTTAGCTACGAATGAAATTGCCGACAGTATCCGCCAAGGTGAGCCTGGCTTATTTATGCATGGTCCCACTTTTATGGCTAATCCGCTAGCTTGTGCCACGGCCTTAGCCAGCGTTAGGTTATTACTAGAGTCCCCTTGGCAAGACAGAGTCAAAAACATAGAAACATTATTACAACAAGGCCTAGGCCCTTGCCAGCAATACGAGCATGTAAAAGAGATAAGAGTATTGGGCGCAATTGGTGTTATAGAGTTACACCAAGCGATAAATATGCAGAGTTTACAGCCTAAATTCGTAGAAGCAGGCGTATGGGTACGCCCCTTTAATAAACTAATTTACTTAATGCCGCCGTTTATTATTACAGACCAAGAGCTTGATCAACTGATAACGGCTGTCGTAAAGGTTGTTGCTGAAATGTAATAGTGCACTGCATGACTACAAACGTAACACAGGACATTAACTCTATTGTAGGGATGGCTTCAGTCTACTTTTTAGGAACCTGTACGAAATTACTTAGGCATCTATTGAGGCAGGCCTTTAGCCTGCATTTTATAAGCAACCTAAAGGCCTGCGCCCATTATATCGTTCTTATTTCATGAGCATTTCTTAGCAAGAACGGATTGAAGTCTACCCGCTTTCAATCTGCTTGGTTTATAAATTATGGTAACCGGTTTCTTCATGCAAGATAATATCTAAGCCCTGCACCTCTTCATCTTCAGAAACACGCAAGCCCATAACCTTATCCAAAGTTTTTAAAATCAGATAACTAAACAAGGCACTCCAAATAGCGACAACAACAACTGCTAAAGCTTGCACGCCTACTTGATAAAGCATAGTAACCTCACCTAAACCGAGCCCGCCCATACTTTCTGCAGCAAAAACACCGGTTAAAATTGAACCTACAACACCACCAACACCATGCACAGGAAATACATCTAAAGAGTCATCAATTTTAAAACGACGCTTAACAATCTGTACAGCATAAAAACACACAATACCCGATGTTACCCCAATTACTAGCGCGCCAGCAGGCCCGACAAATCCAGACGCTGGAGTAATGGTACCTAAGCCAGCAACCATTCCAGTAACAATACCTAAGACACTCGGCTTACCAAAACGCAACCATTCAATAACCATCCAAGTTAATGCCCCTGCAGACGCACTAATATGCGTCACAAGCATCGCCATACCAGCCGAGCCGTCAGCAGCTAACGCACTACCTGCATTAAAACCAAACCAGCCCACCCAAAGCATTCCAGCCCCAGTAACAACCATAGGCATATTATGCGGTGGCATTGCGGTAGTTGGAAATCCTTTTCTATTACCTAATACTAAAGCAGTCACTAAAGCAGAAATACCTGCTGTAACATGAATAACAATTCCGCCTGCAAAATCTTTAACGCCGAGCTCAGCTAACCAACCACCACCCCAGACCCAATGACACACTGGCACATATACCAATAATGCCCAAAGGCCACTAAAAGTCAGCATAGAAGAAAACTTCATTCTTTCTGCAAATCCACCAACAATCAAAGCCGGAGTAATAATGGCAAAGGTCATTTGAAACATAAAAAAGACAGTTTCAGGAATATCTCCCGTTAAACTAGCCGTTCCCATGTCTGGTACAAATGCTTTTGACAAACCACCCAGAAAAGACTGAATCGCTCCACCATCGGTAAAAATCAGGCTATACATACCCGCTAACCACATAATGGAAATCAAACAGGTAATTGCAAAACACTGCATTAATACTGATAAAGCATTTTTACTACGAACTAAGCCGGCATAAAATAAGGACAATCCAGGCAAGGTCATAAACAAAACTAAAGCTGTAGACGTCAAAATCCACGCGGTATTAGCTTGATTAAGCTCCGCAGCTGTTGCAATACTAGGCAGTAAAGCTAAACTAACAAATAAAACACTTTTTTTATTCTGTAAAAAATTTTTCATAAGAACTCAATTAAATTGCCTCTTCGCCAGTTTCTCCTGTACGGATACGAATGACTTGTTCCAGCGCAGTCACAAAGATCTTACCATCACCGATTTTACCGGTATTTGCTGACTTAACGATAGCTTCAATTGCTTGATCTACCAAGGCAGCTGGCACAGCAATTTCCAATTTCACTTTAGGTAAAAAATCCACTACATATTCGGCACCGCGATACAATTCAGTATGCCCCTTTTGTCTACCAAAGCCTTTAACTTCAGTTGCGGTAACCCCAGCAATACCAATTTCAGATAAAGCTTCGCGTACATCATCTTGTTTAAACGGTTTAATAATTGCAGTAATTAACTTCATAGCATTCATCCAATGTATAAAAATAGAAAAGCCCTATTCTACACAAAAAAAAGGGCGCAATGATCAACTCAATGCGCCCTTTTTTATATTTTTTAAGTTGATTGGCTAAATCATCAAGCCAATCAACTTAAAACGAACTACTTATAGTTACTTCGATGTACCTGTAAATTCAGGGTATGCTTCCATACCACATTCAGAGTAATCCACACCTTGATACTCTTCTTCCTCAGTAACTCGTATACCCATCACAGCTTTAATCACAAACCAGGTAACAAGACTGGCAACAAACACGAAACCAAAAATCGAACCAATTCCGGCAAGCTGAGCAACTAAGCTAGCTTCAGGATTAGAGATACAAACCGCTAATAACCCCCAGATACCAACAACGCCATGCACCGAAATAGCCCCTACTGGATCATCAATTTTCATTTTATCTAAACCAATCACTGAAAAGACCACGATAACGCCTGCTATTGCACCAATCACAGAGGCCAATAAGGGGGTTGGAGTTAAGGGTTCAGCTGTAATCGCAACTAACCCAGCTAACGCACCATTTAAGGTCATAGATAAATCTGCTTTACCGAATAAAAGGTGTGCTGTTAATAAAGCTGAAATAACACCTGCTGCAGCAGCAGAATTAGTATTTACGAACACCATGGCAACTGCATTAGCTTCGCCTATATCCGAGATTTTAAGCTCAGAGCCACCATTAAAACCAAACCAACCCATCCATAAAATAAACATCCCTAAGGTTGCCATTGGCATATTACATCCAGGAATAGGATGAATTTCACCATTAGGGCCGTATTTACCTTTACGAGCGCCTAATAATAGGACTGCTGCTAATGCTGCTGTTGCACCACATAAGTGCACTACACCCGATCCAGCAAAATCCAAGAATCCCATTTGATCTAGAAAACCTCCACCCCATTTCCAAAAACCTTGAATCGGGTAAATAAATCCGGTCATAACCACTGAAAAGACTAAAAATGCCCACAACTTCATACGCTCAGCAACCGCACCCGAAACAATCGACATCGCTGTTGCCACAAAAACAACCTGAAAAAAGAAGTCAGCCATCACTGAGTAATACGTTTCACCATTACTCGCCAATACATCTGTAGCAGTATGATCTTCACCTAATAAAAAACCAATACCTGGCCAAATACTATTGACCGCTTCTGCTGGGTACATAATGTTATAACCACATAGTTGGTACATGACACATGCAATAGCAAATAACGCGACATTCTTAGTTAAAATTTCTGCTGTATTTTTTGATCTTACTAGGCCTGCTTCCAACATAGCAAAACCAGCCGCCATCCACATAACCAACGCGCCACTTATTAGAAAATAAAACGTATCTAACGCATAACTTAATTCAGTTAATTTATCCACTTTAATACCTCTCTGTAATAGTTATTGTTATATAGCTTCATTTCCGGTTTCACCGGTACGAATACGAATAACCTGCTCTAAGTTAGTAACAAAAATCTTACCGTCACCAATTTTTCCTGTATTCGCGGCTTTAGTGATTGCTTCTAGCGCTTGATCGACCAACTCATCCGTTACCGCTGCTTCAATTTTTGCTTTAGGTAAAAAATCTACGACATACTCTGCGCCACGATAAAGCTCAGTATGGCCTTTTTGACGACCAAAGCCTTTTACTTCAGTTACCGTCACACCTGAAATACCAATATCAGATAAGGACTCACGCACATCATCTAATTTAAATGGCTTTACTATTGCTGTTATTAACTTCATTTAGGTCTCCATTAATTTACAAGTTCATAATTCACAAAGCACAGGACGTGCCAAAAACATAAGCATTTGTTTTATAATAACTTTAATATTACACACTTCAACAATCACAAACAATTACTGTAAATTGCACCAAGATAGTGCAACCCAAGTATTTCTAATGAAAGCTCACCTTGCTATAGCACACATCATTAAATAGAAAATGTTCATCCATATATTTAACTGCAAAATAAAGCTGTTATGTAAGCTCGTTTATGCATGCCCAATAAAACTAAGTCTTATTTATTAATGAGTCTATGTTTAGTTCAGCCAGATACGCTTCATTAAATCGCACCAATTTAGTGCAATTCAATAGATACTTGATTAAAATTTAAACTAATAAAACAAGAATGTCCTGTAAGGCACTAAATAAAAAAGGTTTTTTTTATTTGGCATATATCCCGCTTATAAATCTACAAGTCTGCTTAATAAGCTATTCAGGCGCACACACTTTACATTCCAATTAAAATAATATATAGGGTTATGTTATGAATAAAAAAATGTTCTTTAAACGATCTCTACTAAGCACTGCGATCCTTGCAGCCAGTTTTCAAGCGTCTGCTGATGCCGGCATGGTTGAGTCTTTATCTGACTTTAACGTTAACGAAACCTCTTTTATGAAACGCGCAGGCCTTGAAGTAGGGCTATGGGCCTCAGGCGGTGTTACTGGTAACTCCAATGGCAATACCAATGCCCCCGTATTATTTAACGACCGCGTTAATGAATTCACCCTTGATCAACTAAATTTCTACATTGAGCGAGCAGTAGATACCGAAGGCGATAGCTGGGATATTGGTGGACGCATGGACTTCATGTACGGTACAGATGCACGATTCACTCAAGCATCAGGCTGGGATGATAAATGGAATGCAGGTTCTAGCGGTTATTATGATATAGCCATGCCACAGTTATATGTCGAAGTCTTTGCTCCTATCGGCAACGGTATTACTGCGAAATTAGGTCATTTTTATACTTCTATCGGTAATGAAGTCGTGACCGCACCAGACAACTTCTTCTATTCACACGCCTATACCATGCTATATGCTGAACCATTCACTCATACGGGTGCAACATTCAGCTATGATATCGATGATAACTTCTCAGTTAATGCAGGTGCAGTTATGGGCTGGGATAATATGACTGATAACCCTGAAGCATGGAGCTTTTTAGGGGGCGGTAGCTGGACTAGTGATAACCAAGCTTCATCAGTCACAGTACAGTTAATTAGTGGTGATGGCGATGATGGTAATGGAAATCTCGAAAACAGAACGATGTACAGCTTGGTCGCAACACATGACTTCACTGATAAATTACATTATTTATTCCAACATGATTTTGGTACGCAAGAAGATGTATTTGGCAATGGCGTAAACTGGTTTGGCGTTAACCAATATGTGACCTATGACATCAACGATGAATTAGCTATTGGTGTACGTGCCGAATGGTTTAATGATGTAGACAGTGCGCGCGTCAGTAATATGGGCGCTAACTACTTTGCCGCATCAATTGGCGTAAACTACTCACCTCTTCCTTGGTTTAAAATTCGTCCAGAAATTCGCTATGACTGGGCTGATGAAAATGTATTTAATGGCGGCGTTGACCACGACCAAGTTGCTATTGCTATGGACATGATTCTTACATTCTAATTTAGCTTTTTAAGATCAACGCCTAGGAAGCTCACGTTGCGGTGCACCGCAACGTGAGCTTTTTTTATGCTTAAGGACATTGAAAACCTAGATATTTCATACCAGTCAGGGTACTATCAAAAAACGTGAGTTAGAAACAAGTTTTTAGCTTATCTCCAATACAGGCTTTTATCGAGTCATTAAAAATACGGAGAAAACATCATGCTACTCAATGCAAAAATCCACGATATTAAAATCATTCACCCTGGCTTAGCTATTTTTCAAGTAGCAGCAAATGATTGGCAATTCCCTGAGTTTAAAGCCGGTCAATACGTCATCTTAGGATTACCTTGTGAAGCACCGCGCTGTATTGGTGCACTGCCCGAAGAAAAACCACATAAACCCGATACGATCATTCGCCGCGCCTACTCGATTGCTTCAGCTAACAGCAATTCCCGCTATTTGGAGTTCTATATAAACCTTGTACCTTCAGGAGAGCTGACACCGCGATTATTTGCCTTAAATATTGGAGACCCGCTCTTCATTGGCTCTAAAATCACAGGGATATTTACTATTGACCAAATCCCCTTATCGCGTAACTTATTGTTTATTGCCACAGGCACTGGCCTTGCACCTTATATGAGCATGATTCGCTCTCACTTACTAGAGCACTTGGATCGCAAATTATGCATTTTACATGGCGCCAGAAACTCCTGGGAATTGGGCTACAAAGCACAGCTACGACATTTACAAACCTATATTCCTAATTTTGCTTATCATACCGTTATTAGTAAGCCAGAATCAGAACCTACTAAATGACATGGTAATGTGGGTTATGTCAGCGACTTAATTGATCAAGGGCTAATTGCTGAATCTTGGCATCAAGACTACAACCCAGAAAATACCTCAATATTCTTATGTGGCAATCCTTTAATGATTGAATCAATGAGCACTCGCTTAGAAAAAGAAGGCTTTACTCATCACACCACCCAAAATCCAGGCAATATACATGTTGAGAAATATTGGTAAGACTGCTTTACATCGGCATTATTACACACTAAAGTTTCGGGTTTTATTTAATATGCGCTGCTTTATCAAAAATCATTTAATGACTCATATTAATCATCATTCCAATCTCCTTCTTGTTAATAATTCCCTGTGTAATCCTTCTTCCCAATTTCCACGCCATGATGCCGTAATATTGCATAAGTAGTAGTGAGGTGGAAATGAAAATTCGGAATAACAAAATCAAATAGGTAAGCTTGACCTAAAAAACTAAGCTCTCTACTGCCAAACTTCACTTTGACTTGGCGATCTTCACTGCCATCTATTTGCGCCGCGCTAACACTTTCTAAAAACGCTTTAGTCTTGGTGATACGTGCTTGCAGTTCGGAAAAAGTCACCTCATTATCTTCATAGCTGGGTACTTCGATCCCTGCCAATCGAGCCGCGCAACCTTTTACCATATCAGTTGCAATCTGAACTTGACGACTAAGCGGAAACATATTTGGTGTTAGCCGTCCATTCACATAAATAGAGGGAGCGATTTTCTTTACTTCCGCATGAGTGGCCGCTTTATCCAATATTGCAGACAAATTATCTAACATACGTAAAAAAGAAGGGATTGATGCTTGGTACATGGTCAGTGACATAGTCATTACTCCGGTGACGGGTAAAAGGCGTGAATACAGATCAAATGATAAAATTAAGTTAAAGTCGGCCTTTCGGCTAACATGGGCTGAAGTTTAACACAGAGGCTTGTATGAGCCTTACCCAATACGAAATGAGGATGAAAATAGCTTGTTTTTTGGCTACACTGATGGGTAAGTACCGAGGCATAATTACAAAACGTCTTTTGTAGTTCGAATTTATTCGTACCTTGTGCTTTATGGGTTTTTTCGGTACGAATAAATTCGAACTACGGGCATACCATTCAGCTAATGCATATTATTAAAGTGTTAGCTTAATTTTACGTAGGTACGTATTATGAAAGTTACTGTATAAGTGTAATCCACGCCTCCATGAGCCTTTTTTGGGACTTATTTCAGCGTAGGCTTTAATTAAAATCTAGGATGATGATCAATGACATACCAATCACTTCAAACTATTTTAGTTACCTCACTTATTTTATTGCTCACGGCTTGTGCTAATAATCATGTCGATGTAAAAACCAATAAAATAGAGTCTTCCATCAGCGTGAAGCAAGTTTTATATAGTCAGTTTTCCGAATGGAAAGCAGTTAAATACCGGTTTGGTGGGTTATCTAAAAAGGGTATTGATTGTTCTGGTTTTGTTTACCTTACTTATCTTGATAATTTTTCTATCCAATTACCACGCACGACTAAACAACAAGTGAAAAAAGGTGTGAAAGTTAATACTCAAGCTAACTTAAAAGCGGGTGATTTAGTCTTTTTTAAAACTGGGGTACGGCAAAAACACGTAGGCATATATTTGGAAAAAAGAACGTTTTTACATGTTTCTACCAAAAAAGGCGTCATAATTTCTCGTTTGGATAATCCGTATTGGAAAAAACGATACTGGCGAGCAGTAAGAGTTTTAAATTCTTAAGAGAATAATAAAATACTGGAGAGCCATTCTACCCCATGAAATACTTGGGGCTTCTGTCGCCTAATATTGGGTTTCTCACCATTTTTATCAATAGTTAGCCCATCTTCGTCACTTATATAGTCACTTCTCCATTATTTCAATGAGTTAAATTTTTCAATCGGTCTCAGTTGGCACTACAGATTTCATATCGACAATTGTCTTAAGTTTTCCTATAGGGTCGG
>JAUVAA010000118.1 GCA_030591965.1 bacterium | reverse complement strand
CTTTCCTCTTGTTTATGTTATGGGGATAACACGACAAGAGGTATCATGAGTAGACTAACAAGGCAAACGGCATAGCCATTTGCCCAAGCCACCGCCTAAGGCGGTGGATATACAAGACTGATTATATCAGCTATTCTCATGTCTTTAATTTCAAAAATATCGCCAAAATTAAAAAGACATTCATGCTTATGCCTATATTTTAGGGCTTACAACATTAAGGTAGGGTACGCATTTCATACCTTTCGGCATAACAAGGTATTCGGTGCATACCCTACATAAATTGTACCGACTTAAAATGCTAACCATATTTTATTAACATCGCTAATTTCTTCTTAAGAATAAAGATTTACTTAAATTGGACGATGTAATAAGTTAAGCGCACAAATTTGGTTAAATGGAGACCGACATGCCTAACGACGCAAAAAACATTAATACAACAAGCATTGAAGACCTAGTTAATTCAAGCCTTGATATCGCAGCTGAAGAAGTGCTAATGGAATCTTCTGCATCCGAGGAAAAGGTTGTAGCCGCGAAAGAAGAAGCACCAGAATCAGAACTTGCTGAAGAGTTTAATTTAGATGAGCCAGAAGATGCACTAGATATTAAACCAGAACTAGAATCCGCACCTGATATACAGGAAGAGCTATTAGAGGAACCTGTTACGCCTGTAACTTCTGAAGAACAAGTTAATGTCGCCGAGCTAGAAGAAATAGCCGATGACTTTGACCTAGGTGAACCTGCAGCTGTACAAGACCTTGAATCAGCGCCCGAAGCTGATATGCAGGAGGCAGCAGAACTTATAGAATTAAGTGGAAATACAGACCCAGGGGATACCGATCTAGACAGCATGCCAACAGAAACAACAGATCAGAACACACCGACTGAGGAGTTAGTGCCGGTCGACTCTATTGAAGCATTAGAAAGTGAAGTCTCTGAGCTTGAATCTGAAATTCAGCTTCAAATGGATAAGCTAGTTGTTAAATCTGACCACTTAAAAGCCAATATTCAAAGCGAACTCACACGAGTTAGTGCAGACAATGAACAATTACAACAACAAGTAACTACACTTACTCAACAACTATCAAAAGCAGAAGAAAAAATTCAATCCTTAGCCGAAGTTCAGGATAGACAACAAGCCACGATCCAAAAGCTCATTAAGATATTAAAAGGCGTGAATACCAAAATCACACATTTGTATGATGAGAAATAGAACCAAGCGGCCTATTTAAAAAATTAAAAGCAAAGTCAATCAAGGGGCCAGCTTGATTACACACTTCAAGTTGACCCCTTCCTAGATTTTTGTGCACCTATGCTAAGTTAACGCCTAGCATTGCAGCTGTATCAATTCCTAGAAATACAGTTGCACCTAACATTAGGTAACAAGTCACTGCCAATAAAATATGCACAAGTAAAATTCCTTTAGGAACAATACCTGTTTTGTGACGCTTTATTGCAGCAAGCACACCAAGTGCAATAATAACCACAGCCATAACAATATTGATGTAGATGGCTGTTTCACCTAGTAGCGCTGCACCAATAGCAAGAACAGACCCTAAAAGCGCGGATGCGCCATGTAAAATACTAGAAGAGCGCGCAACAAATTTTCCGCGAAATAAATTAAACGCAATCATTAAGCCTAAAACAGCGGTTATTGTAAATGCGCAAAATGCAGCAATCATTAAAATCATAAATTTTCCTTATTTATTATTAAAAAATATTACCCATTATAGATAACTGAAGCTTGTAACTTCAGATGGCAGAATATACAGTGACTTGCTTTATAAGTAAATACTCTCCCGGCCGTTCTCAAAACGTTTCATGCAGTGAAACATCCTGAAAACAAGTATTGTCCGGTCTAGATATCATGCGCTCTAACGCCCGCCTTCCCGCTAGTAACAAGAGACTGGTAGGACTAAACCTAAACGCGTTAACATGCATTACCGCAAGATAAATAGGTATATTAAAACATTCAGTACTTAAATGCTCGCTTTGAATAGCCGCTTTTGGCTCTTTTAAGGCACTCAATTAATCATTTAACCAACAACTCGCATCAACTAAACATCTCACATAAACTAGCTATTTCTCCGCTATAACCAAAGCATTCACTTCACAGCGGTCACTTAAATGCACTACTGAAAAACCAGCTTGCTGTAATTGCTGTAGTGAAAATGATTCGCGCATCACATGATTTTCTGACTCATCAGAAAACAAATGTACGATCCAGTGCTCTAACACATCAAGTTTGTTGACCGCGATCAAGGCTTTAAAATAACCGCTAACTTCTTTTTGAATCACTCGTGTATGCGTGGAAATATCATCTAAGCCGTAACGATCGCCATTAATAAACTGCCCGCCCGGTTTTAATACACGGTAAATTTCAGCTATCACTTGCGCACGATAACTATCTAAAAAATTATGTAGCGTATAAGCAGAAGCAACGATATCCATACTCGCTGTTGCGGTATTTTGTAAAACCGTCAAGGCATCACGGCCATCAAAACTCAAGCGCCCCTGCTCTGCCCATTTTTGCAGACTTTGCTTTGCTTGATCTTGCATCGTCGGCTCGCTATCTACTGAAAGCACACTAATTGACTCGTGGGCTAATAGAATAGCTAAAGTGGTAATCCCTGTACCTCCACCTAACTCTAAAACAGATAAAGCTTGATGCGGTCGGGCTTGTGCATGACGCTCAACCCCTGAGCCAACTAGCTGGGACATTTTAGCCGCTAAGGGGCAAATTAACTTCAGCGTGTCATATTCCTGACCAATCACGCCAGAAAACATCGCTTCTAATTGTTTATCATCCATAATTTATGCTTGTGCTTTCGACGCTTTTTTACTCTCAAATAAAGCCATTTGTTCAGCCGTTGCTTTTAATTGGAACTGAGTTTTCCATTCACTATAAGGCATCCCGTAAACATAAGTACGCGCTGTCTCATAGTCCATTTCTACACCCTGCTCTTCCGCTGCGGCCAGATACCATTTAGCCAAACAATTACGACAAAAATCAGCGAGATTCATTAAATCTATATTTTGTACTTCAGTGTGTGTTTGTAAATGCGCTAATAATTGTCTAAAAGCCGCTGCTTCAAGCTCAGTTTGTGTTTTAGTATCCATCAGTTTCCCCAAAATTTAAGTATTCTAGCAGAAAGCCTTCTTGGCTCATGTACAAAAGTAAAAAAAGCACCTACAATTGAACAATTATTTGCCTCCCTTTTCGGCTTAGACTTTATTGTGGAAATTCATAACTCATCACTTTATATTGCACCTAGCGGCCAGAGCACCAATCGCTCTAGCAACACCGCGCAGTCGAATGATGCCTTAGACAAATCTAATAATGCCCAGCAACGTGATAACTCGCCTTTATCAAGCAGTGATGAATTTGCCGCGGCAGCACAAAAAAGACAAGCTCAACAGTTAGCTGTCCTAGCTCCACCCGATACCAATAACGAACCTCTCGATACACGTACTGCAAAAGCGCTCGATACTTATGCCAGTACTTACAATCAAATTCCGCAACAACAAATCGCCTCGACCATTACAGGCATTGATTTTTACGCATAACGCCCCACATCTACTTTCATGAATAAAATACTTTTTGATTTCTTTCCTATCGTCCTTTTTTTTATCGCCTATAAAAACTACGACCTTTATGTTGCAACGGCTGTTGTTATCGGTGCAACTTTTGTACAAGTCGCTTATAGCTGGTTTAAATTGCGCAAAGTAGAAACCATGCAATGGGTGACTTTAGGCTTAATGGTTGTTATGGGCGGTGCAACACTATATTTACAAGACGAACAATTTATCAAATGGAAGTTAACCATTATTGAATGGTTATTTGGCGCGGTCTTATTAGGTAGCCAGTTTATTGGCAAAAAAACCATTATGGAAAAAATGATGGGTGCTAATTTAGAATTACCTAAAAAAGCATGGAGCATTTTAAATACTGCCTGGGCCTTATTTTTTATCAGCGTCGGCGCCATCAATATCTATGTCATGTTTAATTATGATACTGAAACTTGGGTTAATTTTAAAACCTTTGGCGTACCTGCATGCATGGCTGTCTTTATCCTATTGCAACTTGTATTTTTATATAAATACATGCCAGAACCCGCTGATTCAGAGGAATAACCCATGTTATATGCCATTCTCAGTGTAGACGTAGCTAACAGCCTAGAAAAAAGAATGGCCGCTCGTCCCGCCCATTTAGAACGCCTACAAACCTTACAAAATGAAGCACGTTTAATTATTGCCGGCCCACACCCTGCAATCGATAGTAATGATCCCGGCAAAGCTGGCTTTACCGGAAGCTTGGTGATTGCTGACTTTGATTGTTTAGCCGACGCTCAAAGCTGGGCCGATTCAGACCCCTATTTAATTTCAGGGGTTTATTCCTCTGTATCCGTTAAACCTTTTAAGCAGGTATTTCCACAATGACCATTGATTTAATTAAAACACTACTGACTGATGCCTTAGCGCCAGAAAGCCTTGAGCTAGGTGACAATAGTCAAGCACATGCTGGACACGCCGGCGCGCAAAGTGGCGGAGGGCATTATCATGTGTGTATTGTTGCTAGCTCCTTTGACGGCAAGTCTATGGTGCAACGTCATCAATTAATTTATAAAGCCTTAGGCGACCTTATGAAGCATGAAATTCACGCCTTAAGTATCGAAGCTTTTACCCCAACTGAACCAAACTAATAGGAATAACATTGATGAAATTAAAATTAATCCCTTTTTTACTTGTAGGTACTGCTTTAGTTGCAGGTTGTCAACAAAATGCCAATACTGTAGCTGCACCTAGCATCTTAAAAGAAGATGCGGCAGCGAGTGTTAATGGTCAATTTATCAGCAAAGCAGCACTTGAAACCCTAACTAAAGAAGTTAGTGCGCGTGCTCAAGGCCAAGCCGTCCCTAAAGATAAACTAATCGATGAATTGGTTAAGCGCGAATTATTGGTACAAGAAGCTAAAAACAAAGGCTTAGACAAATCAGCTGAAATCATAGAACGCTTAGAAATGATGAAAGGTGCGCTACTTTCACAAGCCGCTGTTGAAGATTACATCAAAGCAAACCCTGTCACTGATGCTGATTTACAAGCAGAATATGACAAGCAAATTGGCAATGTAGCAGGCGGTGCAGAATTCAAGGCACGCCATATTTTAGTTAAAGAAGAAAGTGGAGCAATTGCTATTATCGCTGAATTAGATAAAGGTTCAGACTTTGCTGAGCTCGCTACAACTAAATCAACGGGACCATCAAAAACACAAGGTGGTGATTTAGGTTGGTTTGGCGCTAAACAAATGGTCGCTCCTTTTTCAGCAGCTGTTGCAAAGCTAGAGAATGGTAAATATACGACTGCTCCAGTAAAAACTCAATTTGGCTGGCACGTTATTTTGCGTGAAGACTCTAGACAGCAAACACCACCTCCTTTTGAGGCTGTGAAAGCACAACTAGAGCCAATGGTTCAGAGACAAAAACTAACTGATTACCTTGATGCACTACGTAAAGGCGCACAAATTGAAATCTTAGTTCCTTTAACTGAAGCAGCACCCGTTGCAGTAGTTGCCCCTGTGATCGGACAAACAGAGCCTGTTAAAGTCATTGATCCTACTGACGGAAAAACTGTTGAAGTTATTGAAGCAGTTAAAGTGACCGATCCTACTGATGGCGAAACAGCTGAGGTTGTTGAAGTAGTCGAGCCTACTAAGTAATTATTAGTGATGTGTAGGCTCTCGCTGATTGAGAGCCTACCGTGCTATTTTACTTCAGCTATTAATGTTTGCATCATGGCTTCTGCCTGATGCAAATATCCACTACCAAATAAATTCAAATGATTGAGAATATGGTAGAGGTTGTACAAATTTTTCCGCGTTTTATAGCCTGAATCTAAAGGCCAAATACTTGCATAAGCGGCATAAAATTCATGACTATAACCGCCAAATAATTCAGTCATCGCAATATCGGCCTCCCGATCACCATAATAACAAGCAGGGTCATAAATAATTGCCTGCCCTTGCTCATCTGCTGATGCATTACCCGACCATAAATCTCCATGCAATAAAGATGCTTGAGGCTGATAGCTAGAAAAGAACAATGGCACTAAGTCATTCAATTCAGCACCTAAAGCCTGTAATCTTCCCGCATAACCATTTTGCAACGCTAATTTAAGTTGTACTGCTAAGCGCTGTTCTTGCCAAAAATGCACCCAGTCATTTTCACGAGCATTCTTCTGTAGGTTACTACCGATATAATTATCATGATGCCAGCCAAAATAGCCTTGCTGCACCTGATGTAGTCGAGCCAATTGCTCGCCTAATTGCTGCTGAGAACGACTAGATAAAGATTGTAAAGCCACATATTCCAATACTAGAAATGCATTTTCACCTGCTATGCCGGAGCAAATAGGCTTAGGGATACGTAAAGTATGAGTACTCACCAAGTCATGCAAGCCTAGAGCTTCGACTTCAAACATAGTTAATAAGCTAGCCTTATTTAGCTTTACAAAATAACTCTGCGTTAGCCCTTGTAAACGATAGACACGATTAATATCACCACCGTGCATCGCTTCAACTTGTTGCAAGTCAAAAGACTGACCCGTTGCTTGTTCTATATTATTAACAACTGCTGCCCAAGATTTCATTAATCAACTCACTCGCAAATCAAAACTGCTTGGCTTTCTGCCTTGCTGAATTAGCATTGGCAAGATCACCTTGCTGCTCGTATATATCAGCAATCAACCGCCAATTTTTCTTTTTTAACCCAGCATTACCTTCCGCTAATAAAGCAGATTTCTTAGCCAAATTGATTGCCAGTTCAGGCTCATCTTGCTCCCATTTAAACACAGCTAATTTATACAATAACTGTGGATTTCTGGGTTCTATACGCAAGGCGCGCTCAATGGTAGCAACAGAGTCATCTACATTACCCTGCTGGTACGAGTTATCAGCATCAGCAAGCAAAGCAACAATGACATTAGGTGATTTAGCTGGTGTATTTGCAACTACATCTTGCTGATTAAGAATAGTCGAATCTTGTACGGTTATTGGTTTAGTGGTGACTGCTGTACTTATCACAGCATTATTATCCCTGCTAGCTGCCCTTCCTGATGAGTCAACTTGACCATAAACAGGCGCAGGTTTTTGCTTGCTACTAAAGCTACTACAACCCACTAATAAGCTTGTGCTACAAATTAATATTCCGATTTTTTTTATCATTTTTTTACAATGTAGGTTTTAGATTACTGCCATTAAGGAATCAAAATTCAATAATACCCGAAAGCACCGTCAGTCCTCGAAGGACGGGCGGTGCTTCATAACCTAAAGTTTCAGGTTTTATTTAATATGCATTCCTAAGTTAACGAATTATCATTTAAAATAAATTATTCTGTGGGAGGGGGTTTTAGCCGCAATTTCATACAAGTCGAGGCTAAAAGCCCCTCCCACAAATACCCACATAACCAAAGGGGCTAAAAAGATGGGGTTACATTAAAACAGCTCAATATCATCGTCGCCTTCATCACTATTAACATGCTCCGCGGCCAACTGCATAGCTTGCTCTACCGTTTTTCCCTGTAAAATCGCATCAAACATGATTTTTTCAGATTCCATAGTATAGCCGTCCCGGATTTTATCTTGTAACTTGCCCCACTCCATTGGGTTATAAAGTAATTGCGGACTATCAACGATTTCCGATAAACCGCTTAGATTTTCTGTTACATGCTGCAAGCATTGCTGCATGCGGTCATAAAATTGAAAGGCAATAATAGAAGACTGTACTTTTTCATTGGTCAGCCTATAGTGCTGCAAAATTTTCTCTTTTGCTGGGCTATCCTCTATGTCTGCGAGAGCCTTATTTATTTCTGACAAGTTATCAACCATGCTGGTAAACGATTCTGTTAACGTAGTGACGGACTGCTCACCTTCACGCATACTAGATTGCACTTGTGTAGCAGATAGTGTTAACAATTTAACCGTTTCTCGTACTTGGCTCCAATCTAAATCAGGTTGCCGTGAGTTTGAATTTGAAATATTCATCAATCCATATCTTTTAAAAAGTTTAAAAACACTTTATATATAAAGTGGACTTACATTAGCCATTGTATCTACTGCTCTGCTAAGACATTCTAAACAATAAAAAAGGAAGCGCAACGCTTCCCTTATTTTTTCCTGATTACGTATAACTTTCAGCCTATAAACAAGATCTCTTGTAGCCCGTTATGGAGCTTGCGGAATACGGGAAATTCGGAGCAAGCATTTCTCGCATACCGTAAAATTTAAGCAGGCTACAGTGACAAGTTATTTGATTTGAAAATATTTGTGGGCTAGAAGAAAATTTAATCTTTAATTGTCGCTATAGCAATAGCTACTTGCGTATCTAACTTTTGAGTTTTAAAAACCTGCCATAGGTCTTTTTCGCTCTGCACACTATTAACAATCACCTCCTCTATTAAAGCTTTCGTTGTAGAACGGTCCAGACCGACCAAAACATAAACTTCACCTTCCGGCCCTACCTCAGTTAGATAGACTTTAGCTCCAGTTAAGTTGGTACTATCGATATGTTTATTAGCGCTAACAATTAATGCGTCAATGGCCTTACCGCTTAACTCTGATTTCCCAGCATACAGGCTAATTCTACCAGCGACTTCAAGCTTAAACCGCTCAGTTAACTGCTCTCTTGCCGCAATTTCAGCCATATCCAGCATATAGTTACGCCCGCCGAATGACTGCTCAAACTTACCTACTGCCTGTATAGCTAAATCAGAATAAGGCTCATCACAAATCCAACTTGGCGCTATTTTCTGAACAGAAAACAAGCAAGCAGGTTTAACGACTTTCTGTTTTGTACAAGCCATTAAACTGGTGGCTAAAATAATAACGATGACTTTTAATAGTTTCATTTGATTAATTTCATATGTTGCTTATTGAAATACGTCTTAGTATATTTAACTCTGCCTAAACTCCTCAGGCACTTTTAAATTAGTCGGCATACTCGGCTTTTCTCCAAAACCTGTTGTAGCCGACTTTAATTGAAAGACATAAGCTAAAACCTGCGCAACCACCAAAAATAAGCCAGCGGGAATCTCTTCGCCTATTTCTGTCGAATAGTACAAAGCACGCGCCAAAGGTGGTACGGCAACCAAGGGGACATCAGAACCCGTGGCAATATTACGGATTTGTGCAGCAATTAAGTCTGTTCCTTTTGCCACTAAAATGGGAGCACCAGAACCGTTAGGGTCATATTTGAGTGCCACAGCAAAATGCGCGGGATTAGTAACGATAACATCAGCTTCAGGCACATCATTCATCATTCGGCCTTGCGCCATTGCCATTTGTAATTGACGAATACGCCCTTTTACTTGCGGATTTCCATCTGAGTCTTTATTCTCATCTTTGACCTCTTGCTTGGTCATCATCATGTCTTTTTTATATTTCCATAGCTGATAGGGAACATCTATCATGACCAACAAAAATAAAG
>JAUVAA010000201.1 GCA_030591965.1 bacterium | reverse complement strand
TGCCAGCACGTCGTTTATGGGACATTATTATGTCCTCAACTTACGATTATGCAGAGCCTGGCTTTATCTTGATTGATAAAGTAAATGAGATGAATAACAACTGGTTTTGTGAAGACATACGAGCGACTAACCCCTGCGTAACCGCAGATACATGGGTGCAAACTGAGCACGGCGCAAGACAAGTTAGCTCTTTATTAGGGCAACAAATTAAAGTCTTAGTCGATGGCCAATTGCATTTATCGGGTACACAAGGTTTTTTTAAAACAGCGACTAAAAAAATCGTTAAGTTAATGACTAAAGAAGGCTTTAACTTACGTTTAACAGAAGATCATCAAGTTCGTAAAATAACGACTCAAACTCGATACCGACAAGAAACGCAATGGTGCGCAGCTAGTGAATTACAGGCGGGAGATCAAGTCTTATTAAATGACCATCGGTCTGCTAATGCTTGGCAAGGCTTGTATAGCGAAAATCAAGGGTATTTAATTGGCTTATTAATCGGTGATGGCACACTAAAAGAAGACACGGCTGTTTTATCTGTTTGGAAAAGCGCTCAAGCCGTTAATTCAAATTCTGACACCGTCAATGCGGGCGTTAATGCGATTATGGACAAAGTATTGGATGCAAGCCAAGAATTTACCACTCGCAGCGACTTTGCTGGCTGGTCTGAAATTGCCGGCCGAAATGAGCATAGACTAAGTTTTGCTGGGCTTAAACACTTCGCAGAAGAATTAGGCATGTCCGCAAGCAATAAATCTATTACACCCGCCATAGAAAGTGCATCTAGCGATTTTTATAAAGGCTTTTTACAAGGCTTCTTTGATGCTGATGGTAGTGTTCAAGGTACACAAGAAAAAGGCGTTAGTGTTCGTTTAGCGCAATCAGATTTAGCTCGCCTAGAAGCAGCACAACGTATGTTATTGCGTTTGGGAGTTAAATCCAGCATTTATCGTAACCGTCGCCCTGCAGGAATTAAGCAACTACCTAATGGTAAAGGTGGCCATGCCGACTATCAAATTAAAGCGCAACATGAATTAGTCATTAGCGGTGAAAATCTAGTCAGCTTTCAAGAGTCGATTAATTTTACCGATGCAAATAAAGCATTAAAATTGAAGAGCGCATTATCCAGTTATAAACGTAATTTAAACCGTGAGCGCTTTACTGCTACAGTTGAAGCTATTACTCCTGATGGTATTGAAGATGTTTTTGATATCCAAGTACCGGGAATTAACACTTTTGATGCCAACGGTTTGCATGCTCATAATTGCGGTGAGCAGCCCCTTCCACCTTATGGTTCATGCCTTCTAGGTTCAATAAACCTAACACGTTTCATTCAAGATCCTTTTACTGAAAATGCAGCTTTTAATTGGAATGCTTATCGTAAAACTATCCGTATTTTCACGCGCATGCTGGATAACGTCGTCGAAATTAACGGCTTACCTTTAGAAAGACAGCGCGAAGAAATCACATCTAAACGCCGTCACGGCATGGGTTATTTGGGCTTAGGCTCTACTTTAACCATGTTAGGCATGCAGTATGGCGACGACGCATCTTTAGGCTTTACTAGTGAAGTCACTAAAGTATTAGCAGTTGAAGGCTGGAAAGAAGCGCTGGAACTGGCCAAAGAAAAAGGCACCGCTCCCGCTTTAGAAAAAATGTATAGCGTAACAGGTAGAATGTTACATAAACGCCCTGAAATGGTTGAGGATGGCTATAAAGTTGGTGATGAAATTGCCGGTAAAGTATTACATGCAAAATACAGTCGCTATATGCAAAAAATTGCCGAAGCTGAACCTGAATTGGTTGCCGCCTTAATCGAGCAAGGTGCACGTTTTACACATCACAGTTCGATTGCGCCAACGGGAACTATTTCCTTGTCATTAGCAAATAATGCCAGTAACGGTATTGAGCCGAGTTTCGCGCATCACTATGCACGTAACGTCATTCGCGCGGGTAAAAAGAGCAAAGAAAAAGTCGATGTTTTCTCTTTTGAATTACTCGCTTATCGCGAGCTAATTAATAAAAAAGCAATGCCATACAGCGAAGCAACAGACGAGCAATTACCAAGTTACTTTATCACTGCAGATGCTATTACCCCGAAACAACATGTTGACGTGCAAGCCGCAGCACAAGTCTGGATTGATTCATCGATTTCTAAAACGGCCAATGTCCCAACCGACTACCCGTATGAAGATTTTAAATCGATTTATCAATACGCCTATGATAAAGGCTTAAAAGGTTGCACCACTTTCCGCTTCAATCCTGAAGTCTTCCAAGGTGTTTTGGTCAAAGAATCTGACTTGGAAAATACCACCTATCAATTTACGCTTGAAGATGGGCACGTATTAGAAGTAAAAGGCAATCAAGAAATTGAATACGATGGCGAAATGCACTCGGCAGCTAATTTGTTTGATGCCTTAAAAGAAGGCTATTACGGAAAATTCTAAATAGGCAAAAACGATGACCATAAAAATAGATAAAAAAATTGTAAGCTACAAAGTAGTAACACCAGAAGATGAAAAGCCAGCCGTCGTTGAAGAAGTAAAAAACGATTTGGAAAGTATGCATGAGAATCTGTCACGCCCAGAAATGCTGCTAGGCTCAACCTATAAAATTAAGACTCCGCAATCAGAACACGCGTTATATATCACTATCAATGACATGTTTCTTAATGCAGGTACAGAGCATGAAGAACGTCGTCCTTATGAAGTGTTTATTAACTCTAAAAACATGGAGCACTTCCAGTGGGTGCTAGCGTTAACGCGAGTTATTTCAGCGGTATTCCGTAAAGGTGGCGATATTACCTTTATGGTCGAAGAGCTTAAAGCCGTGTTTGACCCGAAAGGTGGCTATTTCAAAAAAGGCGGCGTGTACATGCCCTCTTTAGTAGCAGAAATCGGTCATGCGATTGAGCAACACATGAAGCATATCGGCATGTTAAAAGATATAGAGCTTGAAGCACACCAAAAGCAATTTCTTGCCGAAAAACGCAAAGAGTTTGAAGCAAAACATGGTGCGCAAGCTGATGAAAGCGATAATTTCCCTGAACAGGCGCAGTTATGCCCTAAGTGTCAGACTAAAGCTTTAGTGTTGATGGATGGTTGTATGACTTGTTTGAATTGTGGCGATAGTAAGTGTTCATGATGGTATAGAACATGTAAAGTTTTTGGTGATTATTTATTTTGCTGTTTGTACAATACTATTAAAGGAATGTAATTTTGGATCTAAGCCCTAAATATAAAGCCGATAAATTCCAGTGCCCGCACTGCCAAGTAACTTCGCAACAAACGTGGTTCAATGTTGATTCAGCTAGTTCTGCTGCAAATAAAATCATCAACCACGTATTCTATGACTACAGAACAACGATTCAAGATTTCAAACAAAAAGCGATCGCTGAGTTTATAGAGCGTGCTGTAGATGCAAATGTTAGGCATATGTCAGAGTTTGTTCCTTTAGGATTCTCAGTTGCAACTTGCTTAACTTGCAACGAAATATCCCTTTGGATAAATCAAGAAATCGTATATCCAAAGAAAACTGCCATCGCACCACCAAATGATGATATGAAGTCTGAAATTAAAGACCTCTATAACGAAGCTTCATCTATTCTCATTGATTCGCCTAAAGGAGCTACAGCCTTGCTAAGGCTTGCTCTTCAATTGCTATTGAAACAAGTTGGAAAAACTGGAAAAAATATAAACAACGACATAAAGGAACTAGTCGCGGACGGTTTAAGCCCCAAAATACAACAAGCATTAGACTTACTTCGAGTGATTGGAAATAATGCTGTTCATCCGGGACAAATAGATCTTGATGATGGCCAGAATATCGCCTTAAAGCTATTTCATATCCTAAATTTCATTGCTGACGAAATGATTTCAAAACCAAAAGAACTTGAACGCCTTTATGCTGATGTAATTCCTGAGGAGACAAAAGAACACATCAATCAAAGGGATAAAAAAAGACAAACAACGTAGATTGACACATAACGAACAAGGTTAGATTGTGATCGCAAAGCGAGCCACAATCTGAACCGTTTGTTGGACAAACTCGTAAGCCGGCTATCCGTAGGCTGGAATAGCGTAGCATTTTCCGACATTTTGCTTGCCGTCTAAGCATTGAATTACACCTTATGGTGGAAAACGCTAGCACTATTCCACCCTACACTTTCTTGCACCAAACATTTGCCCAAGCTCCAGCTTGGTAATGCATGAAGCGACAGCACCGCTGTGATACTAAAAGGTAAGCAGAGCTTACTTCCCATACACTCCCAAACAGAGTTTGAGAGCAAGAACATCGCTAAGCACCATGGAATACTGAGCATAAAAGATTCGAAATTAATCTATTTTTAAGGACTTAACAGTGAATGAAAAGAGATTTGCATTTATTAATGATGCTGCTGAAAGAGAGTATAAAAATCTTCCAAAGAGTATACAGGTTGAATTTGGAACAAGCTTAAGAGCAATTCAGGAAAACAAAAAGCCTTTTTTAAATATTAGATCATTAAGTAGTATAGGTGCTGGTATCATTGAGTTGAAGATAAATGGACACCCAGCGTTTAGGTGCATCTATATTGCAAAATTTTTAAATACAGTGGTCGTACTTCATTCTTTTGAAAAAACAACGAATGGAGTCGATAAACAAGCGATGGTAACAGCAAAAATCAGGTATAAAGAGCTTAAGAGTGAGTTAAAAATCTAAAGGGCTTTGCTTTTAATGCGTCTAATCTCAATATTTGCACTATTTATATCACAAAAAGTAAAGCGAGCCTTAAAGCCTAGGGCATCAAAGATCGTCACTAAAAAATCCAGAGTGAACTTTTCTATTTTGCCGTTCATTATATCTGAAATGCGTGGCTGACTTATACTGAGCTCATTCGCCGCTTGCTGTTGTGTCCAACCTTGACCCTGAATAATATCTCTAATCATTATAATCATATCAGCACGCAAAACCATATTGCTAGCGACGTCAACTGCTTCTGTGGCATGGAATGGGCTTTCATAAAATTTTAGTGCCATGTCAAATCTCCTTGTTTAATTTAATCCAGTTTATATAAAATTTTATATAAAAACAATCCCCCAAGACACTTATGATTGATACAATTTATATAGAAGAAAATATCCTACAACACCCTCGCGTGTTAGATATTTGTGCGCGTTTCCC
>JAUVAA010000209.1 GCA_030591965.1 bacterium | reverse complement strand
TACCTAATAAGGGCGTGACATACTCGGTACGCATTCGGGATAAGGTGCTTTCATTGTAGCGGTGTAGATAGACCAAACATTCAAAGGCTTTTTGTTTACCTGAACTGAAAAGCCAATAGATCGGGCGTTTTTTATAGGTTTTTAGATGGTCTTTATAAAATTGATTGGATAAATAACGGCGGATAGTGTCTAAGCTGGATTCACCGTTTTTGGCTTTAATGGCATATAAACATAAGCTTTCTGCGATAAAGTCTAGGTTGGTTTGTAGATTGTCTGCTCCCCAAATGACACGGACAAATTTACGGAAACGGTGAGTGGCATCGTCTGCAAACCATTCTTGATCGGTGAGTGGGATGATGCCGTCATCATCGGGGGGAAAGTATAAGGCATCGTTCCCATGCTCAGCGTGGGAGTGCAGGTTTTGACGCTCTGCGTCATGTTCCGTGACGGATTTAAGCTTATCAGTCGTGTTTTCTGTGTCGGGACGCGGAGCGTCTAGGGATTCATTACCACGCAGAGCGTGGGAACGATAAATTGCGTCGAAATCTTGATTCCCTGCATGAGCATAAATCAAACCTGCTTTATCTAAACGATAACGCCCCATCATGCAACCAATAGCGTAGCTAACCAGTTCTGCTAGGGTATCAGATTGAAAGCGGTTAGCGAGGGCTTCATCGGATATTTTGCCGCCATAACGGTATTTTGGGTTGACGGTTAAGGTGATTTGTTCCAGTGGTACATTGGGGGTGAGTTCGTCTTGTAATCCGTAGGCATCGATAAACAAGCGGTTGTTTTCTTGTTCTAGGCGTTGCATTTCTGCAATGGTTTCGCGGTTTTGGATTTGCCACTTTGCATAAATAACCGCCAATTCGTAGGTTGGGTTAGCGGCTTTATCGCGTAACCCAACAGTTTCAGCAGCATTTTGTCGGGTTACGCTATCGCTAACCCAACCTACGATTAAAGGGTTGCTTTGAAAGTCCCATGAGGTTTCGTAGGTATTCCAGTCTATTTTAGAAAAAGTTATTAAGACCTCTAATACATGAGGTTTAAATTTACATTTACTTGCATAAGGTAATAATTCAAAATACCCTATATGAAAATGCATTGTTGGATTAAGTATTTTGACAATCCAACTGGCAAAAGAAGTATTACTGAATAGCAAAATTTGTGCTGCTATATCTGAAGAATCAGTATATACAACAGGTGCTATGGTATTAGGAATGAAGCCTTCTGGACAATATCGAAAACCATTCACAGAAGAAGTAACATCAGACCAAGTTATTGCGGAACGAAAATAATAATTTGGATTCCTAATGACTGAGCGTTGTTTTCCTGCTTTATCCACAAAATTAAACATTTCATAACCATCATTTTTCCAATTAACAATATACTCTTGATTACCATACCATTTACGAAACTCACCACCTTTATTATGAGGAAACCACCTTAAACCTGATTGCTTTGCTTGTTTTCGATTTAAAAATTGAAACCCAATTTTTGCTATATTAACCTCACTCCATAATCTCAAGAATTTATCATTATCGGCAGTAGATAACCCTTGCCTTCCATCGATCACATCAGACATTTTTTGACTACTACTAAAAACATCACGCACTGTATCACTCACCCAATACGCAATCGGGCTGCCTGGGATTTTTTTAAAGTCATCAGGTTTGCTATGATAAAACCAATCACATTCTGGATTTTGAATCGCTTCTAAGGTTTTGGGGGCTTGGTTTTGATGTCCTTTAAAATCGGATAATTTAATATAGCCACCGACATAATCCTTTATATGTGAATTGTGTAAAGTAAACGCACAAACAGGAATACAAGCAGGTTCAAAAGCATTATATTCTAGTTGAACTAAGGTGGTAATCGTTGCTTCCTTAATTAATGACTCTCTTAGTTTTTCATACGATGAAATAAACATCCAAACATAAGGCGTAACAAAAGCCAACTCTGCATTAGCTGTACCAAACTCTTTGCACCGATTAATAAACATAGCAAACAAATCTGATTTACTATGAGGGAATTGTTTTTTAGCAAAGGCTTTTAAAGCGGGATTCATGCCTTTACCGCCCATATATGGCGGATTAGCTACCACCGCATCATATTTCTGCACTAATAAACAGGCTTGCTGAATAAAGGGCAATAGCTTTTGCGCGGCAGTTTTTTGTTTTATTGAACCGCCATCATTAACTAGCTGCTTTAAAGTCTCTAATAACTCTTTTAATGGCTCACTATCACTATTAGGCACTTGAATAAGTGAGCCAAAGGTCTTCGCTTGCTCAAATAAAACGAGTGTTTTATGGATCAATAAATAACAAGGATGCTCTATCACTTCATTAGAAAATATGTCTTGATTCTCTCCTTGTTGTGATTGCCCAAGTAAATTTAAGTCATACCACTGTTGTTGGCTATCAGCTAACCACTCACCACTCTCCACTAAACTCAGCACATTAAGCTGCACATCACGGCTAAAAATACGCCGATCATCCGCCCGCGCTTTCATCATTAAGGCAAAGCCTGTTAATTGTGCAGCGCGTGGGTCAATATCTAGTCCATAAAGATTCTTTTCTAATATCAACTGGGGAATTTCACGTGGCTTATAGCCCATTTCTTCATAGATGGCTTTAAGTACATCATAGGCTTCCACCAAGATATGCCCCGAACCACAAGCAGGGTCGATGATTTTAATGTCTTCTGGGTTTAGCATTAGAATTCCTGTGCAAAAAGCGTTTGTTTAACCGTTGCCATAATGGAAGGCGATAAATACATACCGTGCTGTTGCGTCAAATCTATAATAGCTTGCCAAGTATGTTCACGGCTTAACAGCTTACGTTTATTCATGAGCAACAATAAGCCAATCGTTCCCATCACTTTAAGCCCAAGTGATTGCGCTTTTTTACGTGCTAATAGGTCATCTAATATTACCCTATCCGCCTTAGACTCTTGCGCTAAAAGCATTGCAGATAATTCACCTTCATGTAAGCGACCGATAGCCCCTTGTACATAAGCTGAACTTGAAAGGGATAGCTGTTTAACTTGAATAAACTCGGGAATTTTCTCTTGCCCTAACTCTCTGACAACATGACTCGGCACACTAACATCAGTAGCGCATGATGCTAATAAGTGTAAGTATCCAATTTTATTAAGAAAAATAATGGGGCTGGTATTTAAAACAATCTTCATTATTTAAGTGTCTCAAGGGTTTGTATATCATCTAAAACACTTTCATCCGCAATGATATAGCCTTGATTAAAATGCTCTTCTAATCGATAACAAAATGCCTCAAGACTGAGGTTTGCTATTTCTGCGGCACGGGCGCAACTAACCTTTTTAGCATGATATAAGCTTGCCGCTAAAAAAAACTCCAGCGCACCTTGTCCTAAAGGCTGTATGACCTCATTAAATTCAGCATTTAATTCAACTAACATTTTATACTCCTTTTGAGTCTATTGGCGTGCTTGCGTTTTCGCTAGCAGTCTCTACATAATACGCCATTTTACTTTTAAGCGTTGATTCAGGATAGGCTTGCAACCACTGCCGACCCACTGAATTTTGCACCAGATATTTAACAATCCAGTTCGGGGTAAACAATTGTGTGGCGGCGGGTATATCTTCGGATTTAACCACTTTTCCGATCACTTGATCTTTCTTTTCTGAGATATAAAATTGGTACAACCAGCCAATAATTTCCACCTGTTCCCAATCTTCTTCGGGAATATCATTGACTAAGCCACGTAAAATAGAATCAGTACGGGTTAGGTTATCGGGTAATAAGAGTTCGGTTTCATCATCAATGGCTTCAAACAAAAACGGCATAGCTTGATGTAAAGCATGACATTGGCCTAATAATAAGGTGCGATACAAAAGCTCATCTTGATTGCCTGCGAGTTTAAGTTCAATAATTTGATCACGGTTTAAGCCTAAGTCTTCGGCGACCTCTTCGGCGTGGTCGAGTATTTCAAGTCCGTTGTTATTGTCAGGATGGGATAACACCCGTAAACCATGATCTAAATAATCATGCAGTTCCATATAACGAATCGCACATAAGCGGTTAAACCATGTGTAGGCGGCGTGTTCCATTAACTGGGTAAAGCCTAGCTGTTCAACGCGTTTGATTAATTTATTGCGCGCGCTTTTAAGGCTTAGCGCATGAATACGCCCTTCAATCGTGAGTATTTTCCCTGCTTCGGTTGCTTGTTCGATATGGCTATCATAAATACCGAGTTCGTTAGCGCGTTTGGTGACGGCGGTAATAAAGGCTGTCCTAGCAAGCGGGGCATATTTTTTGATGTGGGTGGTGTGCATATAAGTTCTACTATAGGTTCTCAGGTAAATAATTTCTATATACCTGATTGATAGACATAGGATGTGCTGAGGCACGAAGCGCATCAATCTCACAAGATGCGCTTCGTACCTCAGCACATCCTATATAAGTTTATAATGATTTAAAGTGGAATTTTAATTTCTGAAAGTCTATAGATGTGAGTTTTATTGAGAATCCACACCCTACTCACCAAACACTTTTTTCAGCAAACCAGTTGTTCTGGCAGCAGGATTCTGGCGAATACTTTTTTCTTCTATTGCGATATATTGAAATAAGCCATCAAGAGATTTATCAGTAATATACTGATCCAGATTCAGCGCACTATCTTCAACAAAACTACCC
>JAUVAA010000180.1 GCA_030591965.1 bacterium | reverse complement strand
CCGACCCTATAGGAAAACTTAAGACAATTGTCGATATGAAATCTGTAGTGCCAACTGAGACCGATTGAAAAATTTAACTCATTGAAATAATGGAGAAGTGACTATATAAGTGACGAAGATGGGTTAATATCAAGTGGCACGATAGGCTGTGCAAATAATACAAATGACTTATTCAACAAGCCTTCTCTGATAACCGGCAGTAAACGTAAAGCCCGCCGATAGTTTTCTAATTTTGGCGCATCAGGCTTGAGCAATTTAACAATACTACCACCAGTAAGACGAGCCTCATGCAAAGCCACATCCACTGCGGCAAATGCAAATTTTGGATCATCATAGTCGGGCGTTAAAGGCGCGATACCACAATACAGCTTAGGGTAATAGCGCTTATCCTCTACAGTAATACTTTGCTTATCTAATGTATCTACTAATTGCTCTGCGATCACGACACTTTCAGCGGCGGTTTCAGGCATAATCAGACCAAAACGGTTATGCTCCAATTTACCAAAGATGGCTTGTGGGTAATGAGCGATTTCCTGCGCAATAAACTGCTCTACTTGGCTAATTAATTGCTGCTCGGCAGCAAACCCTTGGAGAAAACTCGCCACCTGTGTGGCATTATTAATTTCCGCAAAAATCAAACAGCTGGTTTGCTGCCGATTAGCGCATAGATCGCTTAGTACCTATAAAAACGCTTCTTTTTCAATCATCAACATTGTTATTTATCTCACTTCAGGATGATGCCGTTTATAAGCGGCCACACTGGTACAGGTAGAAACACAATAAGGTACAAGATAAGTGAGTAAAATTCTAAGGATTTCATCCTGCATTAAATAGCCCCTGAACCACAAAACCTCACCGTAATTAATCAACATCAGCAGCGTACCAACTAAGATCGCCATTTTTAACGAATAGAAGAAGATATCTTTACAGAAAGCGAGGCTAAACCAAAGTTTCATTATTTTGCTATTTTTTTAGCTTGCTGCATTTTTTGAGCAATCCGCTGTTTTGCGCTCTCTGATAGCTGGCAGTTTTCTGCGTGAGCATGCCCCTCTAATGCACTCAAGGCCTTATTCATAAACTGCAATTGCTTTGCGTATTGACTACAGGTTTTACACATCAAGAAATGCAGTTTCATTTCCATACGTATGACCCAAGGCAATGTGGTATCCATCTCTTTCGATGTGAGCTCTATTATTTCTTTACACTTATACATTGTCTTATTCCTTACTAAACCAATTGGTTTCTAGGCATTGCCTTAGTTTTACGCGAGTACGAGAGAGCGTTACCCACAACTGATTATCAGATTCAAAACCCAATAAAGCACAACACTCTTCCGTTGCTAAACCATCAACCGTGCGTAATAACAACAAGTCCGCCATACGCTGTGGTAATCGTGCCAGACAGTCATTAAAGGCGAGCCAAAACTGCTCATCGTCCATGCTTTTATCGGGTGTGCCCCACTCCACTAAATCGACCTGCCAATTGCCTTGCTGATCAAATTGATACGCCAAGACATCGTTAGCGCTTTCATCATCATTCAGTAGAGTCATTTCACGACTGTGCTTTCTATAATGATCAATAATTTTATGCTTTAAAATCCCGACCAACCAAGTTCTCACCGTAGAGTTTCCCGAGAACTTATCAAAGGCCAAGAAACCCGCTAACAAGGTTTCTTGCACTAGATCTTCGGCAGTCGCTTCTGAGCGTACCCGAGCTAAGGCAAAACGATACAAAATATCACCGTAATCATTAAGCCAGTTTTCAGGGAATTCGTTATTAGATTGCGTCATAGGGATGGCGTGTTATTTATGCGTGTTACTTATTATAAGTGGCAACACTCAACATGGGGAGTATTTGTGGAAGGTACTTTAGCCGCAATCTAATACAAGTCGCGACTAAAGCCCCCCCACAGTACCGACCTACTAGTTTCCACGTTTCCAGGCATGGAACTTAGCCACCCACTGCAATAATTTCTCAGGCTGATGATTCTTTTTCCACACACCCGCGACATATTTATTGGCTTCCGCCATCGTTGGATAAATATGAATCGTGCCTAATACTTTATTTAAGCCTAAGTTATATTTCATCGCTAAGACAAATTCTGCGATTAAATCTCCCGAATGCTCACCAACAATGGTCACACCTAATATTTTATCTTTACCGGGTACGGTTAATACTTTAACAAAACCATGCGCCTCTCCATCCGCAATCGCACGATCTAAATCATCAATGCCATACACGCTGGCTTCATAAGCAATGCCCTGCTCTTTCGCTTCTTGCTCATTCAAGCCCACTCGTGCCACTTCAGGATCGGTAAAGGTTGCCCAAGGAATAATAGAATAATCGGTTTTAAACTTTTTAAACGATCCGAATAAGGCATTAACTGAGGCATACCACGCTTGATGTGCTGCCGTATGGGTAAATTGATACGGCCCTGAGACATCACCGCAGGCATAAATATTGGGGAAGTTGGTTTCTTGAAAAGCATTAATTTGTACCGTGTGACGATCAGATAATTGCACGCCTAACTCTTCTAATCCATAACCCGTGGTATTGGCGATACGACCAATCGCTAATAACACTTGATCAAAAGGAATGCGTACTTGCTCGCCTTTATACTCGGCGATTAAGATTTTTTCACCGTTTTCAATGATAAATTCTTTTGCTGTATGCTCCAACTTAACATCTATGCCTTCTTTAATGAAATTAGCCGTCACGACTTCTGATACATCCAGATCTTCACGTATCATTAAACGTGGAGCCATTTCTACTTGCGTCACCTGCACACCTAAGCGATTAAAGGATTGTGCTAATTCACAACCAATCGGCCCACCGCCTAACACCACCATACGTTGTGGTTTATCACGTAAATTCCAGACATTATCTGAAGTTAAATAATCAATTTTATCTAAACCAGGAATGGGGGGCACAAAAGGACGCGCCCCCACGGCAATCACTATAGAACGCGCACTAATCGTCTTAACACCTTCTTCAGTAGTGACTTCCACTTCCCAAGGTGAAACAATTTTTGCCGTGCCAACCACTACATCAACACCCAATTCGGTATAACGTTCGACTGAATCATGCGGAGCAACAGTACTTACCACCCCTTGAATACGTTCCATGACTTCACTAAACTCGAAATCAGCCTGCATGGATTTGATGCCAAATTCTTTAGAACGCTTGGTCATCGAGATTAACTTACTCGATTTAATCAAAGCTTTAGAAGGCACACATCCCGTGTTTAAGCAATCACCGCCCATCTTATGCTTTTCAATTAAAGTCACTTTAGCTTTAACTGCTGAAGCAATATACGAAGTTACCAAGCCAGCAGAACCACCGCCAATCACGACGATATTGTTATCGAATTTTTTTGGCTTATTCCATTTTTTATACATTTTCTTATCTCCTATTGCTGTGACAATATTCTTAGCTATCAAAGGAAACAGCCCTAATAGCACAAATGAACCCAATAAAGCAGGGGATAAAATACCTGTTAATGAATCAATTTTCGCTAACTGCGTACCCGCATTCACATACACGGCGGTACCCGCTAACATACCTATTTGACTGACTCCGTAAAACGTCCCTATTCGCATATTTGTTAAGCCCATTAACAAGTTAATCATAAAGAAAGGAAAAACTGGCACTAAACGTAAGGTAAACAAATAAAAACCACCTTCTTTTGCTACGCCCTCATCAATTGCTTTAAGACGTGCGCTAAATTTAGTTTTGACCGTATCACGAAATAAAAACCGAGCGGCTAAAAAGGCCAAAGTTGCGCCAATACTTGAGGCAAAAGAAACAATCAAAGTTCCCCACAATACCCCAAATACAGCCCCACCTGCTAAAGTTAAAATCGCGGCACCCGGTAAAGATAAACCTGTCACCGCCACATAAACCAACATATAAACGGCAACTGCAAGTTTTGGGTTGGCGGCACGATAATTTTCAATCGCTGACTGCTGGGATTTTAAAGTATCTAAAGTTAGATAATGCCCTAAATCAAAATAGAAAAAAGCACTGATAAACGCCGCGATAAAAATCAGCAAAATAATACGAGAGGAAGTCATTTTGTTTCCGTTTAAATAATAAGTTATTAATAAGTCGTGGCCGCGACCAAAAACTTACAGGACAATAAGAATAAAAGTCAGCCCGCGTACTCAGTTAGCTCGACACTTCGCTGCTGTGTTAGGCTATTGAGCAATAATCAAGGAACACTCTATGATAAACGTATTTGTTATTTGCACGGGAAATTCTTGCCGTAGCGTGCTCGGGGAGGCCTTATTTAATCATTTGGGAGCTGGACGAATTCAAGCTTTTTCTGCAGGTAGTCACCCCAAAGGAAAAATAAAACCAGTAACACTCGCCACCTTACAGCGACACGGATTACCCACTCAGGCGCTTAAGAGTCAATCTTGGAGCGAATTTGCTAATCAGCCTATGGATATTGTCATCACGGTTTGTGACAATGCAGCCGAGGAAAGCTGCCCAGTTTATTTAAATAACGCCATTAAAGTACATTGGGGGCTAGCTGAACCGAGTCATATCCAAGGCTCTGAAGATGAAATCATGGATGCGATTGAACAAACCTACGGGATACTGGAGCAACGGATTAAAAAAATGCTATCTCTATCACTGGAAAGCATGTCACCCGAGAAATTAAGCAAAGAACTCAAAGCATTAGCTGACAACGAGGATTAAATCATGACTGGAAAACAACATGATATGGGATTTTTTGAGCGTTACCTGACGCTATGGGTAGGCTTATGTATCGGCATCGGTATTCTACTAGGTGCTTATGCACCGCAATTTGCCAAAACATTAGATAGCATTAGTATCAACGTGAACGGTGCGCCGATTGTTTCTATTCCTATTGCAGTTTGCCTATTTTTTATGAT
The DNA here is from genome assembly GCA_030591965.1 of bacterium. Taxonomy (GTDB): domain Bacteria; phylum Pseudomonadota; class Gammaproteobacteria; order Methylococcales; family Methylomonadaceae; genus Methyloprofundus. The sequence continues at coordinate 1,305 of JAUVAA010000180.1, read as the reverse complement.
GTATCCGATTATGGTAAAAATTGATTTTTCCGAAGTCGTCAAAGCTGGAAAAAGCATCAAGCCCGTAACACTGACGCTGCTGGTTAATTGGGCGATCAAACCGTTTACCATGTATGCCATTGCTTACTTATTCTTAGGCATATTGCTGCAACAGTTTATCGGTGTAGGTGCGGTTGATTTAATCAAAATGCCATTTGGCATAGATTTACCTGCAGACAGCCATTATGGTTCAGGAACTGTGATCATGCATGAAGGCGTAAAAATGCTGGAAGTGCCCTTATGGCGTAGTTATTTAGCTGGCTGCATTTTACTCGGTGTCGCCCCTTGTACCGCAATGGTTTTAGTCTGGGGCTATTTAGCGCAAGGCAATGCGGGCCATACCTTGGTTATGGTCGCCATTAACTCTTTGGTCATGTTGCTACTTTATGGCGTTATCGGCGGTTTTCTATTAGGTGTCGGTCAATTACCTGTTCCTTGGCAAGCCTTATTGCTCTCGATTAGTATTTATGTCGCCCTGCCATTATTTGCTGGTTATTTTTCCCGAAAATGGATTATTGCGCATAAAGGGCTAGCGTGGTTTGAACATAAATTTCTCCACCTACTCACACCGATCACTATTATTGCCTTATTGCTCACCTTAATCCTGTTATTTTCATTTAAAGGTGCAGTGATCATTGCCAACCCACTCACTATTTTATGGATTGCTATTCCCTTAACGCTACAAACACTCCTTATTTTTTCCATAACCTATTTAGCAGCAAAATTATGGGGGTTTTCTTACGAGAATGCAGCGCCTTCGGCATTAATCGGCGCATCAAATCATTTTGAAGTCGCTATTGCCACGGCGGTTATGTTATTTGGATTGTCATCAGGCGCAGCTCTGGCAACCGTTGTCGGAGTACTGATTGAAGTACCTTTGATGTTAGCGTTAGTTGGCTTTTGCAAGCGCAGTAAAAGCTGGTTTCAAGAGGCAGAATAAAAACACACTATTTTTTAGTCTTTGGGGGCGGTGGCGAGTACTTATTATCCAAAGTTTTATCAATTTTAACCGCAAGGCTTTCTACCGTTTTAATGGTTAGCTTTATATTGGGGCCTTTTGCCTCAGAAATATAATTCCCTATTAATTTAGCATCGCTAACTCGTACTAAATGCCCCATTAAATAAGAAAACAAATAACATAACTACTCACGCCCACTAAAAATAAGTAAATAAATACTTGACAGCTTTTTAGAGAGAGAAAAACTTTTTTCTTGTGAACCTATAAAGTTTGCATAGAGAGTTCGGTGAGTGAATGCTGCAGTGAGT
>JAUVAA010000116.1 GCA_030591965.1 bacterium | reverse complement strand
TTTCAGGCCGGTATGTTGTTGGAAAAACTGCTAGATCGGTACTATCAAGTGCATCCGCAGCGTAGTATGGGCTTTCTTGATAACTTGTTTGGTATGGATGACGATGACGATGAAGAGGAAGAATTCGATCGTATGGAGGTGTTATTTGGTCATATTCCTGATGAAGCATTGATTAAACTGAACAAAACCATTGAGTCCTTATCGAAAAAGACTAGTGTTGAGCAGGTAGCTATTGATTTGATGCAATCTGTTGGCAATAACCAAAATATTATGATGGCTATTATGGAAGACCCTGAGTTATTTTCTGCGCTGATGGTTGTTAAGTCGGCCGACAAATTAGGTATTAATATTGATGTCAGTATTGATGATGTACTTAAATGTTACGGTGTTGGTAAAAATACTGGCTCTTTTCCTTTTTAATTGGGTACTGTTATGAATACAGCTTATGAAATCTTAGATGTTACAACAACAGCAAATGATGTTGAAATTAAACAGGCCTATTTGCGACAAGTAAAAGACAATCCGCCAGATCGTGATCAAGAGAAATTTCAGTTAATCCACAGCGCTTATAGTGCAATTAAAGACCATAAAAGCCGCGTAAGTCATGCATTATTTATGTTGCCGAAGGCTAATTTCGATGTTTTGATTGATCAAATATTACACACGGAACAGCCTGCAAATCTTAGTGCTGAGTATTTTAATCAATTACTCAGCGCTAGCATTGATGATGCGACGCTTTTAAATGCCACTGCTACCCCTGAAAAATAATGAGCACAGAAGTACAGAAAAACGAATTACTGGAAGATTTTCAGAAGTATTTAGAGCAGAACAATCTTGACTCTTTGACAGCTCAGGAGCAGCCAGACTTAAATAGTTTGCTCAGTGAAATGACTGGCCTAAAAACCGAAGTAAAGGCAGAGGCAAGGCAATTTAAAAATACTTTAGATACCTTGAGTTCAGCGCTCACTATTGTTCAAGAGGATAATAAAACCTTAGCAGCAGAATTGGTTGCCTATGGTCAGCGCTTGGAACAGCAGCAAGAGAAACTGATGCGTACTATGTTATTACAAATGGTTGATATGTATGATCGTTTGAATACAGGAGTAGAGGTATTGCAAAATTACCAGCCAGTCAATCGCCTGTTTAAAAAGTCTAGGCCGAAAGATGTACATTTTATTGAGCGCTTTAAAGAAGGGCAGCTGATGACTTTGAGGCGTTTTGAGCAAGCATTATCAGAGCATCAAGTGCGAGTAATTGATTGCGTTGGTAAGCGACTTGATCCAGTGACTATGAGTGCGGTAGAAACTGAGCAGGATGTCATGCGAGAAAACGGTTTGGTATTACAAGAATTGCGTAAAGGCTTTTTATTTAAAGGTCAGGTCCTGCGTTTAGCAGAAGTTAAAGTAAACAAAATTAATCTTGGGTAAGCAGATGAGCGAAATTATTATTGGTATAGATTTAGGGACGACTAATTCAGAAGTATCGATTATCGAGCAGGGTAAAGTCACCGTTATTAAAGATGGCGATAAAAAAATGTTGGCTTCTTTTGTTGGTATTGATGATGCGGGTCAGGTTATTGTCGGTGAAACGGCGCGCAATCAATACTTGGTTTATCCAGAGCGAACCATTAAATCTATTAAGCGCTTAATGGGGCAAGATACGCAAGTAGTATTAGCTGACCAAGCTTATACGCCGCAAGAGATTTCCGCGATTATTCTTACCCGTCTAAAAGTCATTGCTGAACAATATCTAGGGCAAGCTGTTAGTAAAGCCGTGATTACCGTGCCGGCTTATTTCTCTGATGCACAACGTCAAGCAACTCGCGAAGCAGGTGAAATTTCTGGCTTAGAAGTGGTGCGTATGATTAATGAGCCGACGGCCGCGGCATTGGCTTATGGTGCTGTGCAAGCTGAAGCGAGACAGGTGCTTGTTTATGATTTGGGCGGTGGAACCTTTGATGTTTCTGTGGTTAATATGCAAGATGGTGTGGTTGAGGTTCTTTCGAGCCATGGCGACAATCATCTGGGTGGCGATGATTTTGATCAGCAAATTATCGAATATTTGATTGATCATATACAAGAGACCAATGGCGTTGATGTGCGCAGTCATAGTAAAGCTATGGCGCGACTTACGCGTGCAGCCGAAGAGGCGAAATTTTTACTGTCTGATCAACCTTATGCGCAAATTGATGAAGAGTATTTATTAGAGCATGAAGGTGCGGCTGTGCATCTTTCTCTTGAGCTATCCAGAATGGCTTATGAGGAAATGATCGAAGATTATATTAATGAGACGATAGATGCCACGCATATCGCTTTAAAAGGTGCAAAATTAACCGCATCGGATATAGATGAGGTTATTTTAGTGGGCGGTTCTACGCGTACGCCGTGCGTTCGTGAGCGCTTATTTAATGAGTTTGGTTTTGAGCCGCATAGCGAAGTTGACCCTGATTTGTGCGTTGCCATGGGGGCAGCGATACAGGCCGCTATGATTAGTGGCCAAGAAGTCGATACGGTGCTGGTTGATATTACGCCGTATACCTATGGAACTAGTGCTATAGGTGTATTAGACGGTCAACCTTACCCATTTATGTTTGTGCCAGTTATTCATAAGAATAGTGTTTTACCTAATCGCAAAACTGAAGCATTTGCGACCAGTTATGATGGTCAAGATACGGTTGAGTTGAGTATTTATCAAGGTGAAGATCCTGATGCTTTGAATAATGTCAAAATAGGCGAATTTAGAGTTGAAGGCTTACTTGATGTTGCCGCAGGTAATGTTATTACTCTGACTTTAGCTTTAGATTTGAATGGTATTTTAAATGTCTCAGCGGTAGAGAAAGAAACCGGCTTAGAGAAATCAATTACTATTAAAAATGCCTTATCTCAGTTTGAAGGGGAATCATTAGATACTGCTAAGCAACGTATCACTTCTTTATTTGGACAAATGGATCCGCGTATTATTGATGAAGAATCCTTAGAGGTGAATGCTGTTTCTGGTGCACCCGAAATTGCAGCGGCTCGTGAATTAATTAGCAAAGCTGAAGGTTTATTTGCGCAAGTATCTGATGAAGATAAAGAAGATATGGTGGATTTAATTGAAACTATTACGACTTGTATTGATGCGCAAGATATTAATGGTTTGGATGATCCAAGCGCACAATTAACCGATATTATTTATTATTTGGAATCTTGATGGAGCGTTGCCCTTGCTGTAATGCACGATTGAAAGAGGCAGTCACCTGTCCGCGCTGTCGGGCGGATTTGAGTGCTGTTATTGGCTCGGAGCAAGCTGCAGAAAAATACGTGGCTAAGGCAATACAGCAATGGGCAGAAGGTGAGGGCGAGCAAAGTATTCAGGCATTAGTGTTTGCTTTGAACCTGAAAAAAACACAGCTAGCTGTGGTGTTTCGTGACTTCCTCATTCAGCAATATTATCAAGAGGTAGTGCAATTACTGACGCAAAAACATTTGTTATCCGCTAATCAGTGTTTGTACCATGCGCGTAAATTATTGCCGTACAGTCCGCAGCTGCAACAATTACATGCTTTTACAGGGTATTTGTTAGCTCGGCATCATGAGCAATTTCAGGTTGGTACCAAGATAGATTAGATGTAAAAAGGCGTTATTCTTGATAAAGCTTATCGACTATATTTTTAAGCCAGCGAGGTTTAAACAGTACCGCATAAATGCAAATAAAACTGGTCGTTGGTATTGGCCCTATGTCGATAATGGCTAAAAGTAGAAGTGCAAACAGGGTTAGGGGTTTTGTTAGCATGAGGGTTTTGTGCAGGATTAGGCAAGTGCTTGAGTTATTACTGCATATCTTGCATATAATAAATTTAGCAACTAACAGGGCGGCTTTAGGTTTGCTTGATATGGCTTAGATATTTAGTGCACTATAAGTCTTTCTGGTAAATCTTATCTACCAGAGTCTTAAACCATTTAGGTCTGGATATTACGGCATAAATACAAATAAGACTGGTGGTTGGAATCGGCCCCATCCCTATAATGGCCAAAATAATGAGCACGAAAACCGTTATAACTCTTATCAGCATAGGTTTTTCATTGAGAGTTGTAGATTAGTTTGGGAGCGAAACTTTAGCATCGTTAAAGTTTCGCCATCCAATGAAGTTTCCTGTTTATTTTAAGCTTGCCTCTTAGCTTTTGCTAAAGCTAAGAACACCCTCTTGCACATCAACATTAATGGTATCCTCTGCGTCAAACTTACCAGCTAAAATATCTTGAGCTAGTGGGTTTTCCAGTCCTTGTTGAATAGCGCGTTTAAGCGGTCTAGCGCCATACACAGGGTCAAATCCTGCTTCTCCGATTTTATCTAAGGCCTCATCAGTAATAGTCAGCTGTATATCTCTATCCAGTAAACGAGCGCGTAAATGTTCAATCTGTATTTTTGCTATCGAGCGTATATGTGCCTGCCCCAAAGGATGAAATACGACAGCTTCATCAATACGGTTAATAAATTCAGGCCGGAAATGTCCGCCAACGACTTCCATAACCGCTTGTTTCATGACTTCATAATTCTCTTCTCCCGATAACTCCTGAATCAGGTCAGAGCCTAGGTTAGACGTCATAATAATAACCGTATTACGAAAATCAACGGTACGCCCTTGGCCATCGGTCAAACGACCATCATCAAGTACTTGTAAGAGAATATTAAAGACATCGGGATGCGCTTTTTCAACTTCATCCAATAAAATAACGGAGTAAGGGCGACGACGTACGGCTTCCGTTAAATAACCGCCTTCTTCATAACCGACATAACCCGGAGGAGCACCGACTAAGCGTGCGACGGAATGTTTTTCCATAAATTCAGACATATCTATGCGAATCATGGCGTCTTCGGTATCGAATAAAAAGTCCGCTAAGGCTTTACAGAGTTCAGTTTTACCAACCCCTGTTGGCCCTAAAAATAAGAAAGAACCATTAGGGCGGCTTGGGTCTGATAAACCTGCACGCGAACGCCGTACCGCATCACTGACAGCTTTTAGTGCTTCGGTTTGACCGATAACACGGCCTGCAAGTGCTTGTTCCATATTTAGCAGCTTGTCACGCTCGCCATCGAGCATTTTAGAAACGGGAATACCGGTCCATTTAGACACAACTTCAGCGATTTCTTCTTCTGTAACTTTATTGCGTAATAAAGTCATTTCTTGCATTTCTGCTTGCGAAGCTAAATCAAGCTGCCGTTCTAGTTCGGGAATTTTACCGTATTGAAGCTCAGACATCAGTGTTAAATCATTACTACGTCGGGCAGTTTCTAACTCGGCACGGACTTGCTCTAACTTCTCTTTAATGCTAGCGGAACCTTGTATCGCCGCTTTTTCCGCTTTCCAGATTTCTTCTAAATCGGCAAACTCTTTGCCTAATTCCTGAATTTGATCTTCCAGGATAGCTAAACGTTTTTTAGAGGCTTCATCGGAATCTTTTTTCATCGCTTCACGTTCAATTTTTAATTGAATTAAACGACGCTCTAGTTTATCCATGACTTCAGGCTTGGAGTCTAATTCCATACGAATACGACTGGCAGCCTCGTCAATCAAATCAATGGCTTTATCCGGCAGTTGGCGATCAGCAATATAACGATAAGATAGCTGTGCCGCAGAGATAATTGCTGGATCAGTAATATCGACACCGTGATGTACTTCGTAACGTTCTTTTAAGCCGCGTAAAATCGCAATGGTGTCTTCAACGGAAGGTTCATCGACTAATACTTTCTGAAAACGACGCTCTAATGCTGCATCTTTTTCTATATATTGACGGTATTCATCCAGTGTCGTTGCACCGACGCAATGTAACTCACCGCGTGCTAGAGCAGGTTTAAGCATATTGCCCGCATCCATCGCGCCTTCAGCTTTGCCGGCACCGACCATGGTATGCAATTCATCAATAAACAGAATGACTTGACCTTCTTGTTTAGATAAGTCACTGAGTACCGCTTTTAGACGCTCTTCAAATTCGCCGCGGAATTTTGCTCCAGCAATGAGCCCTGCCATATCTAGCGCTAATAAGCGTTTGCCTTTCATGCCATCAGGCACTTCGCCATTAATAATGCGTTGCGCTAAACCTTCGGCAATCGCGGTTTTACCTACGCCCGGCTCACCGATTAAAACCGGATTGTTTTTAGTGCGGCGTTGTAACACTTGAATGGTGCGACGAATTTCATCATCACGTCCAATAACAGGGTCTAATTTGCCTTGTTCGGCGCGTTCGGTTAGATCAATCGTGTATTTTTTCAGCGCATGGCGTTGATCTTCGGCATTTTCATCGTTCACGTTTTCGCCTCCACGGACGTCATTAATGGCTTTTTCAATCGCTTGTTGGTTTGCACCGGCTTGTTGTAATATCGTGCTCAGTTGGCCTTTGTTTTCACATGCGGCCAATAAAAAAATTTCACTAGAGACAAAGCTATCATTGCGCTTTTGCGCTAGCTTTTCAGTTAGGTTAAGTAGTTTCGCTAAGTCATTAGAGATTTGTACGTCACCACCCACACCGGAAACCGAAGGCATGTTATCGAGTGATTTTTTCAGTGCATCTGTTAGTTGCTGAGTATTTGTACCTGCTTGAGTTAATAAAGGCTTAATGCTGCTGCCTTGTTGTTCTAGCATAGCTAAAAGAACATGCGTACCTTCGATAAACTGATGGTCTTTTGCTAGTGCTAAACTCTGAGCATCGTTAAGTGCGCTTTTGAATTTGCTGGTTAGTTTTTCTGGGTTCATGATTTACCTCTTAATTGTGATACTACTAACTTGGGGGGTATGGGGATGATTTTCAAGGGACAGCGTTCACTTGTTTTATTGAAAACTAGGGGAGGGCTAAATGAATCAATATAGATTTTATTTTTCAATATTTTATTTTTCATGATTTGCAATGACTTACTAACCAGTTAAGCCCGTCTGGAATTATAATCAGCGAGGTCGAATTGTTGGTTGTTTCGCCATCTTAAAAATAGACAATACATTTAAGGAAAAATATTAATGTAGGGTACGCATTGCGTACCTTTCGGTGTAACAAGGTATGCGGTACATACCCTACATAAAGTGTACCAGCTTAAAATAATAGTCAAAATACAGGAGTAGAACATGTCAAAAATAGCATTAGTAACAGGCAGTAACCGTGGTATTGGTCTTGAATTATGTACGCAATTAAAACAGCGTGGTTTTGATGTTATCGCCACTTGTCGCCAGAGCTCTCCTGCACTGGATGCTTTGGGTGTAGAAGTCATTGACAATGTTGAGGTGAGCGATCTTAAAAGTCTTGCTAGTTTGGTCTCAAAATTAGCAAGTCGTCGCGTTGATTGGTTGATTAATAACGCGGGTATTGCTGACGGCATTGCCATGGATGCGCTTGATGAGCGCGCTATTGCTAGCTGCAAGCGCATGTTTGAGGTGAATAGCCTTGGCCCATTATTGGCGACGCAGGCTTTGCTTGGCAATTTAGGTGAGAGCAGTAAAGTCGGTATTATTACCAGTCGTATGGGCTCAGTCGCTGATAATGATTCAGGTGGTAGTTATGGTTATCGTATGTCGAAAGCCGCTGTTAATGCAGCAGGAAAATCATTGGCGATTGACTTAAAACCGCGTGGTATTGCGGTGGGGATTTTGCATCCAGGCTGGGTGCGTACCGATATGACAGGGCACAGTGGTTTAATTGACACAGATGAGTCAGCGGCAGGCTTATTGGCTAGGATGGACGAATTAAATCTCGATAATACAGGTTCGTTCTGGCATACCAATGGTGAGTTATTACCTTGGTAGATACGTGATGGTATGACTAGTTATATAGGAATAGCTAGGGTGGAAGGCTTAATGAACGTCAGATAATAAACGGGCTCAATTTTGTAACAATGAGCCCGTCATAAAGCAAGCCTTAGTAGGCGGCTTCAGTAGTTCCGCTTTAAATCGCGTTGTGTATTTTTTGTACCTCTTTAAAAAGCTCAACGACTTCTGTCATTAATTCTATTGCTTCTGGGCTATTACCTTTTTTAAACAAAAGACGCGCTTTAGCCATTTTCTGGCTAGCTTTAGAGCGTGTTCTTTCAACAGGTGTACTTTCAATCTTTTTAGACTCTTTCTTAGTCGCTTTAAATAATGCTAGAACAGTGCTTTTTGATTCATTTGCTTTTAATGCTTCTAATGTTTGCTCTGAAAATTTGATCGCTTCTTCAATAGATTCTGCAACTTCTTCCATTGAAGCAGGTTCTGGCACTTCAGCCATGACAGCTGGAGTAACAGCAAACATTGAGATGCTAACAAATAAAGCCAGTATTACTTTTTTCAATAAATCCATTAGGAATTTTACCTTATGTTTATAGTAGATATGCATAACAAAATGTATATGCATGAGCAAAATTGTAGCATAAGCAGGCAAGGCACCCCGCAGGAAATCGTAGGTATGAGTTGATTCGGAGGTTTAAGAAGGAAAAGAAAATAATTGGAGTAGCTTAATTGTAATAAAAAACAAGCTCCCTCGTTATTGCGCAGCTTGTTTTTTCAATTGATATTGAAGGAGGTTTTAGTTGGCGGCGATTGTAGTTACTCCTAGTCAATTATGAATGCATAAATTGACTAGGGTGTTTTTGCTAATTGCTAAAGAGAAACAAGCGCAGACGATACGATGTCGAAATAGCTATTTAGCAGGTTGGTCAGAGATTGGTAATAAAAAGCCTCCATGGTTTCCATGGGTTGCTCAATTAATAAACTGATAATTTCATCTGCTTTACTGCTGAGATCATTAAGAATAAGTGCAGATATATTTAAGGAATTATCGATATAAGTGCTTAACGACTGGTTAAGTGCGGTAAACGCTTCTACTGTAATTTGTTCTGGGTTATCAAGGAAGACTTGAAATGATTGGCGTGATTGTAGCCCATAGTCAACAAGAGTCACGATCAGCTGGTCATAATCGGCTTTCACGGCGGGAAGTATATTGTCATTAAAAGTAGCGTATAGCTGATTGCTTTTTTCCGTGGCTTCAGCTTGCCAGCGAGTCGCTGTTTCTACTGGGTGCTCATACAGCTCTAAGCCAGTTTCAGAAACCTTGGCATGAAGTTCTAGCGCAGATTCCTTTGCTTGTACAAGTAGCACATTCGCTTGCTCGCTAATTTGGTCAAAAAGTTGTTTGGTTGGGGCAATTATTTTTGTTTGGTAATCTAAATATTCGATGCTCATATTAGCTCTCCTTATTTGTAAATATTAGGGGCTATCGGCACCAATAGTAGAGTGTTATACAGTGCTGATAGCTATTACTTAAAGAGTGTAGAGGTAAGGTTTGTAAAGGGGAATGTGGCATTTTGCCGCGCGACATTTTGTCGCTGAACTTGGCATGAAATATGACTGTCTATATTGGTTTGAGGCTTGGAAATGTACGGAAAATAAAGGCTGTCGCTCTGATTTTTAGGGTGAAATAAGTGATTTGCCATAAGTTGCTATGGCAAATCACTCAATTTGATTAATCGCTGTTATTTTTGCGCGTCAGGATAAAATAATTGCTCGCCTTTCTTTTTATAAGCACCGATTAAAGCTTGGCCTTCGTTGCCGGTTACAAACTCAATATATTTTTTCGATAGATCATAGCGAGCGTG
>JAUVAA010000083.1 GCA_030591965.1 bacterium | reverse complement strand
GGTCACGGTTGAAAATTTAAGAGCGAATGCAGCTAAGCTTGCTAACATATTTTCTGGTTTTTGCTCGTGAGATGGTGTGGACAAAGTTCTATTATTGAGCTCCATATGATGTTTGATGTGAATTACCTGTATGTAGTATATTTTGAAGGTCGCGGTATTTCTTTTTATTTCTTAGGATGCAAGTAAGGAGGTTTGGTCTGTTGGCAGCTCAAGAGCATAATTTAGTTAGTATTGATGATTATTTGGATGCTGAATTAAGCAGTAATAGGAGGAGTGAATATATAGAGGAAAGGTTTACGTCATGGCAGGTGCAAGTATTAATCATGAGCGTATTTGCATGAACCTTGCTATGCATATAAGCGTAATTCCCCCTGTGAACCTTTAGGGTCAGATATTAAGCTCAAGGTAGCAGAGAATTTTTCTACCCTGATTTTATGGTCGACTGTGTGTTTGATGAGTCTGGAGCATATTACACAGAAACACCGAGTATTATTATTGAAGTGCTATCTAAATCAACTAGGCGAATGGATGAAACTACTAAGCTGATGTCTTACATCAATATGCCTAGTGCCCAAGAATACCTACTTATTGAGCAAGATATTGTGGATATTCAGGTGCTAAGAAGGAGTGAGGGTTGGCTGCCTATGCATTATTTTTTTGGGGATGATGTATTATTTGAATCGATAGGTTTGAGTATACAGGTAGAAGAGATTTACTCGCGCGTACAAAATGAGGATATGCTTGACTGTTCTAAACAGAAGGGTGAAGCTGGGTTAGGTTGTTTGTGTAAATTTTAAAAAACTAACCCAGCTTACGTGTGTGGAGTGTTATTTAACTCGCATTCCCGCAACAGCGCCATCATCTGGGTGTAATACCCATAGATCTTCACCCCCAGGGCCTGCTGCTAATACCATGCCTTCAGACATACCGAATTTCATCTTGCGCGGTTTTAGGTTTGCAACAACAACGGTCAGCTTTCCTTCTAAGTCTTCGGGTTTATATGCGGATTTAATGCCTGCAAAAACATTAAGTGTTTCATCGCCGATATCTACTGTTAATTGTAGTAGTTTATCCGCGCCTTTAACGTGTTCTGCTTTGATAATTTTTGCTATCCGTAAATCAATTTTAGCAAAATCATCGAACTCTATTTCATCAGCAATAGGGTCAAATTTCTTTGCTACTGGTGTCACTATTTTTTCTAGATTTTCTTTAGAATCTTCAATAATTGCGGCGATTTTAGGTTCTTCTACGCGAGTCATTAAGGCTTTGAAGGCTTTAATTTCATGGCTAACTAAAGGTTGTGCATTGCTTGGCCATGGCTGATTTTCGATATTTAAAAAATCTTCACTTTCTGTTGCTAATTTTGGCAGTACTGGCTTTAGGTAGGCAACTAATAAGCGAAATAAATTAATGCCGATTGAGCATATTTCATGTAACTCTTGGTCTTTACCTTCTTCTTTGGCAATTAACCAAGGTTTTTTCTCGTCAATATATTGGTTAGCTTTATCTGCTAAGGCCATAATCTCGCGCATGGCTTTGCCGTATTCGCGTGCTTCGTATAGCGTGGCAATGTTTTCGCTGGCTAATGTGAATTGTTGGAATAGTTCAGGCTCTGCGCATTGAGCGGATAATTTTCCATCAAAGCGTTTTTTAATAAACCCGCTACAACGACTAGCAATATTGACCACTTTACCTACTAAATCGGAGTTTACGCGTTGCGTGAAATCTTCAAAACTTAAGTCTATATCATCAATGCCAGCACTTAGTTTTGCAGCGAAGTAATAGCGTAGGTATTCAGGGTCTAAATGATCTAAATAAGTGCGTGCTTTAATGAAAGTGCCTCGTGATTTAGACATTTTCTCGCCGTTAACGGTTAAGAAACCATGAGCGAAAACCGCGCTTGGTGTTCTGAATTTAGCGCCATGAAGCATGGCTGGCCAGAATAACGCGTGGAAATAAATAATGTCTTTACCGATAAAATGGTACAGCTCTGTTTTACTGTCCAGAGCCCAAAATTCATCAAAATCTAAATCAGTTTTAGTGCATAGGTTTTTGAAGCTTGCCATGTAACCAACAGGAGCATCTAACCAAACATAAAAATACTTTCCGGGTGCATCAGGTATTTCGAAGCCAAAATAAGGTGCATCACGAGAAATATCCCAGTCCTGCAAGCCGCTTTCTAACCATTCTGCTAATTTATTACTGACCTCTGGCTGCAAGTGGCCTTCAGAAGTAGTCCACTTTTTGAGCATGGTATTGAAATCAGCCAATTTGAAGAAATAATGTACGGAATCTTTTTCTATCGGTTTTTCGCCTGACACTGCAGATATTGCATTTTTTAATTCGATAGGTGAATAGGTTGCACCGCAAACTTCGCAGTTATCACCGTATTGATCTTTGGCATTACATTTAGGGCAGTCCCCTTTAATAAAGCGATCTGGCAAGAACATTTCTTTGACGGGGTCGTAAGCTTGAGTAATGCTGCGCGAACTGATGTGCCCATCATCGCGTAAGCGCTCATAGATTAAACTGGAGAAATGTTTGTTTTCTTCTGAATGGGTGCTGTGATAATTATCAAATTCAATGCCAAACTCGGTGAAGTCAGCTAGGTGCTCTTTACCTACTTTAGCGATTAAATCTTCTGGTTTTATGCCTTCGCGGTCAGCTTTAAGCATGATGGGCGTGCCATGTGTGTCGTCAGCGCAGATATAATAGCATTCATTGCCGCGTTGCTTTTGAAAGCGTGACCAAATGTCAGTTTGAATATATTCAACTAAATGACCTAAATGAATGGGGCCATTAGCATAGGGAAGAGCGCTGGTAATAAGGATTTTTCGATCTGACATAGACTAAGAAATGACTTGTAGTATGAGGCTAAAATAATAGCGTTATTATGGCATAAAATAGTTTACTATTTCGATAGAAAACAGCAGGAAAACTAGAATGCTGAGCAATAACCAAGTAAAATGCTTGGTTATTGCTTTGTTTTTAACTAACTCGCTACGGAATTGCTTATATGGCCACGATTGAAAAAGTAGATATAGAAAATTTATTAAAAAACATTATTGATCCGAATGTGGAAACGGATTTAGTCACAGCGCGCTCTGTTAAATCTATTGTTGTCGATGGCAGTTCTGTTGCTGTCCGATTGGAATTAGGTTATCCCGCGAAAAGCTTTGTCGAGGGTTTTAAGCAGCAAATTACTGAGAAAATTACTGCTTTAGACGGGGTTAGTTCGGTCGAGGTAGATATTCAAGTTAATATTGCTTCACATGCCGTACAGAATAATTTAAAGCCGATTGCTAATGTAAAAAATATTATTGCCGTGGCATCTGGAAAAGGCGGTGTTGGTAAGTCTACCACTTCTGTGAACTTGGCTTTGGCTTTAGCGGCTGAAGGTGCAACAGTGGGTATCTTGGATGCGGATATTTACGGTCCAAGTATTCCAACTATGCTGGGTTTGTCTGGGTATCCTGAAAGTCAGGATAACAAAACGATGATGCCTAAAGTGTCTTATGGTGTGCAAACTATTTCAATTGGTTATTTAATTGATGCAGATCAACCAATGATTTGGCGTGGCCCGATGGTGACTAATGCCTTGCAGCAATTATTAAATGATACAAATTGGGCTGGTGTGGATTATTTGATTGTTGATTTACCGCCAGGTACAGGGGATATTCAGCTGACTTTAGCGCAACAGATTCCGGTTAGCGGGGCAGTGATTGTCACTACGCCACAAGATATTGCCTTAATTGATGCGCAACGTGGTTTGGGTATGTTTGAAAAAGTTAATGTGCCTATTTTGGGTGTTGTTGAAAATATGAGCATGCATATTTGTAGTAATTGCGGGCATGAAGAAGCTATTTTTGGCTCGGGTGGTGGGGTTTCTATGGCAGAGAAAAATAATATTGAACTATTAGGCTCATTGCCTTTGGATATTCATATTCGTCAGTATGCAGATTGTGGTCGCCCGACTGTAGTGGCAGACCCTGATAGTCGAGTTACCGAAATATATAAAGAAATTGCACGTAAAATGTCGGCTAAACTGGCATTAAAAGGTAAAGACTTTAGCAGTAAGTTCCCTAATATCGTGGTGCAAAATACCTAAGTATCGCAAGCTGTTAATGCCTACTGTTGCACAGTAAGCCTGCTTTACTGTGCTGCAGGCTGAATTTAGGATAAAATTGCAGTATTTTTTGAATTAACCTCACAAAGACAATAATGAGTATAAAATCAGATAAGTGGATTCGTCGCATGGCGCAAGAGCAAGGCATGATCGAGCCTTTCGAAGCAGGTCAAGTCAGAGAGTCGGCGCAAGGGAAAGTGATTTCATATGGTACATCTAGCTACGGCTATGATGTGCGCTGTTCAGATGAATTCAAAATCTTTACTAATATCAACTCTGCCATTGTTGATCCGAAAAACTTTAGTGAAGCTAGCTTTGTTGATGTTAAGTCTGATGTGTGTATTATTCCGCCTAATTCATTTGCTTTAGCACGTACTGTAGAGTTTTTCCGTATTCCGCGTGATGTGTTGACTATATGTTTGGGGAAATCAACCTATGCTCGCTGTGGAATTATCGTGAATGTCACACCTTTAGAGCCTGAATGGGAAGGGCATGTGACCTTGGAATTTTCTAATACGACACCACTTCCTGCAAGAATTTATGCCAATGAGGGAGTGGCGCAAATGCTATTTTTTGGTGGCGATGAAGTGTGTGAAACGTCTTATAAGGATCGAGGCGGTAAGTATCAAGGGCAGCAAGGTGTCACATTGCCTAGAGCATAAGTTGATGTAGAGGTAAATGTAGCTAAGATTTACCTCTATTTCTCTGTTTTTAGTGTAAGTTTATTGGTGCAGTGTACGTTGCCGGTGGCATCTGAATGAAAAAGCCATTTTCATTAATGCCATTGATCACATCAGCGGCATTTTCACGAGCGAGTTTGCGCTCAGGTGTAATCTCTAATTGCATGACATACTCAGGTTGCCCGATGCTTTTAAGTATTGTTTCGGGGACGCTGGAAAAGTCATCTTGTTTATCTAAATATAAATACAGATCTGCTTTTTTGTTACTTTTGTAAATGAAACATTGCACGTCTAATATCCTTAAAAATATCGTATAAAGCGCTATTATCGCATCAAATGCATTATGAATGAACCTTCGATGAACCCAGATAAGTTTTTTAAAACGGCTTGTTATTTTGAGAGCTCGTTAATTTTAGTGGCCATTGTTTTAGGCTGGGTTGCGGGTGTTGATCCGTTTGCCTATCTTAATTTTAATGAGCAGGTTGTTTTTAATGGTATTTTAGGGACGTTGCCGTTATGTATTATTTTTTTGGCTTTGAATCAAACGAAGTCGGAGGCATTAACAAAAATACGAAAAGTCTTGCATGATACTTTAGGGCCTAGTCTTGCGCAGCATCACTGGACTGATTTATTTGTTTTAGCAGCTATTGCGGGGGTCTCGGAAGAGGTTTTATTTCGAGGCGTTATTCAGCCTTGGTTAGAAAATTCTTGGGGTATGATGGCAGGACTGCTTATTAGCAGTTTAATTTTTGGTTTAATTCATGCGGTTACCTTGCTGTATTTTATTATGGCAACGGCAGTCAGTGTGTATTTGGGTATGTATTTAGATTATGACAACACCCGTAACTTGTTGACGCCGATTATCATTCATGGCTTGTATGACTTTTTTGCATTTATGGTTATATTACATACATACCGTTTAGAACAACAAAAGACAAAATAATAATGACTAGATCAGAGCAAGAAATACAAGCTGACCTTTTAGGTGCGGGTATTATTAGGGCTGTTGCTTTAATGAGTTTGGTGGCTATGGTTGCTGTATGCCATATTTATGCTGAGCAAATACAATTTGTTTATGAGTTGCAAGATCGTGTTGTTTTGCGAACGATACTTTACGTAGTGGCAATTTTTAGTTTTCCGCTTATGAAATTCGTTAGGCATGTTTTAGTGCGTTTAAATCAAACGAGTAAGGCTCACAAGTCGGCTAAATCTCGTTACTTATTTACTATCTTTATTTCTATGCTGCTCTGTGAAAGCATTGGTTTATATGGCCTGCTTATGTATGTGTTAGGGGATAGTTTTAATACACTGTATATTTTTGTTGGCCTATCTGCTTTAGCTATGTTTTTGTATCAGCCCAAGAAGGAAGAGTACCTAAGTATCGTTCAAGCTTTAGAAAGTGTTGATCAATAGTTTAATATTTGTCTTGAACAATTGATTGAACTAGGATTGGCGAAAAGCGTACTAAATTTAGTATTTATAGAGAAAGTTATTGACTAGAAGGTAGATCTCTATATAATTTTGCACAGCTTGAAAGTACGTCTTATATTTATGCACGCTGTTTCGATGTTTTATCTTTAGTGTTTTATCTTTAGTAGATCGTCCTGTTTTTATAAGTAATAACAAAACTTCTAGCAAAACCGCCTTAATTATTTAAGGCATCAATTACTCTTGAAATTAAATAGGATATTATTATGTCTACTACTACTGGTACAGTTAAATGGTTCAACGAATCTAAAGGTTTTGGCTTTATTGAGCAAGAATCAGGTCCTGATGTTTTCGCTCATTTCAGCGCTATCTCAGGTTCAGGTTTCAAAACTTTAGCTGAAGGTCAAAAAGTTGAGTTCACTGTAACTCAAGGTGATAAAGGTCCTCAAGCAGAGAACATCGTAGCTCTTTAATTATAAAGTGCTATCAGGTACTACGTAAGTAGTACCACCACCTTAGGGTGTCAAAAGGGTAAGATTTCATTTGAGATCTTACCCTTTTTTTTGCGTGTTATCTTGTGAATGAGTTGTCGCTGACCTTAGTCAGTAGCTTTTCAATAAAAGCGGAAGAGGAGTGCTATGAATATATGGGTAGATGCGGATGCATGTCCGGTGGTTATTAAAGATATTTTATGTCGAGCGGCAGAACGCATGCAGGTGCAAGTGACTTTTGTTGCTAATCAATTTATCCGTACGCCGCCCTCGCGCTACATAGCGTTTATTCAAGTCGCTTCAGGGTTTGATGTTGCTGATAATGAAATAGTAAAAAGGCTGTGTGCTGGAGATCTTGTTATTACAGGAGATATTCCCTTGGCAGCAGAAGTGGTAGAGAAGGGCGCTTATGGGCTCAATCACCGAGGTGAGTTGTATACCGAGAATAATATCCGTGAGAGCCTGAATATGCGTGATTTTATGGATACTTTACGCTCTAGCGGAATCAGTACGGGTGGCCCTGGAGCATTAAGCGCAAGTGACCGGCAAGATTTTGCGAATCACTTAGATAAATTTTTAAGTCAGTGTAAAGAATAGCTTTTGCTGTGCTACTTATTTCTCAAGATGAGAATAGCTTTAATGGGTGTGCATAACGCATTCAAACATTAAATCATCAACATATTCTTCTGAGTGCAGATCGCCAAAATAGATGCCACATTCGGTGTTAGATAGTTGGTGTTTAATTATGCCGTGTATAGCTATTGGAATGCCTGATTTTGGTAATTGTAAGCTGATGGTTATCTGGTCGTTTTCTTCTGCTTGAATAGGAGAGTTTAGCTTTATTTTTATGCCTGAATAACTAATATCTAACACAAGGCCTTCGGTCAGAAATTCTTCCGCTGGTGGGCGAGTAATTTTAATTTGTGCGGCTAAGTTTTGAGGCTCAATGCGCGGATGAACGCGTTTGTCAGAATTCATAATTTACCTTAATGAAATAAGTGTCCAATACAAGCAGTACAGACAGTTTAACAAACTGTTTGAGGAATGTATCACAAAAACCTAAGGGTAAATTGAGAAATGTAAAATAGATGCTTTTTATGATTCTTTGCTAAGCAGGGGTTGTGCAGGTTTTAAAAAGGCTTTTATTGTTACGCTACCTTATACGGGTTAGTTCTTGTTTAAGCGGGACTCAATTTTTTGCTTGTAGCGCAAGAAGTGAATCGTTTGTAGTTGTTGGTAACTATCAACGCCTAGTGCTTGAAGAGGTACGTCTATTTCGGTTATATGTATTGGATACTTTTCTTTGCTTTGCCGAATGTCGTAGATGTATTCAGCCACTGCGTTGAAAATATCTTTTTCAGTGTCGGCGGCGGAGAATTCTAGATCATTGCAGTATAAGGTATATAGCACTTCAGTAGCAGAGCTGTAAATTTCACCTGTAATGCGAATATTTAAGTAGTCCCATGTAAGTGCAATAGGGGGGGGGATTTTTCTTGCACTATACTGATTGCTAGTCGAAAGGTGTAATTCAAAATACTCAACAGCAAGTGAGTTATTTAATATACCTTTATCATTAAGTATTGTTAGAAAATTAGAGTAGGCCGTTAACAGTTGTTGGCTTGAGGTGTTGTTGTAACGTTGGCTAAAAAAACTGCCTTTTTCATCAATAATATAAAGGTTGATGTAGCGGGCGTTGGCGTAATAAAAAACCTGAATAGTATTTTCTTTGGCAAAGGAAAATAGTAGCGGAATGGGGGTGCTGCTTACCGTGGAACTGTTGAAATGTGCCGGGCTAAAGGTGGCTTGCGGTTTCGCTAGCTCTAATAGTAAGGCTTCTAAATTATTTATTTTCCAATAATGCAAGTAAGCGTCTTTTTGTTGGAAAATGTAAAAAGCAGATTCTCCTGCGACAATTAAACGTGGAGAGTCTGTGCTTTTTTCGTCAACAAATAATTGATTCAGCTTTTGGAATAATTGGGTGACGCCCAGCGCAATGCTTTTTCCTCGAATAGGTGTGTAACTTTCTATTTTTATTGGAATAGATAGTGCTTGCTGGTTTAGTGTTGCGATAAAGCAATCGAATAAGCCTTCTAGGCCAAGAAAGCGATGCGTAGTTACTTCTCCCCAGCTACTGACGGAAACTTGGTCTATGGTGTGGACAAAGTTTTCACGGTCAGGGCCGTAACTTAATATATCCGATTGCTCGCTAATCACTAACATGCCATCTTTGCGGCTAACGGTGGGGATATCGCCTAAGTTAAGTAGGAGTAAATTGGCTATTACTCTATTCGGCTGCTTAAATGCAGATAAGGCTGTTTGATTGCCTAGTTTATGCTCACGTAAGAACTGGCGTAGAGTTTCTAAGGTATTATGAATATCTACTTTATTAAAAGACTGCAGTTTTGCTTGGATATGTAAAAGTAGTTTTTGTTGATAAAGTCCATTAATGACCAGCCAAGTTAAAAGCTCGACTAAACTTTTAGCATCTTGCTTAAAGGGTGCAATTTCCTTAGGGTTTTGTTCTGCAACTTCACCAGGAAATAGGCTCCACGTTGGGCGCGTTGAGGTGGGTTGTGATTCGATTAAGCTGAGTTCGTTTTCCTTGTTGCGAATAGAGTTGCGGGTTGTGATGATGTCCACTTTTTCGGGGCTTTTTTGCAAAAAGGATTTTAATTTTCGGCCAATTAACTGAATATCCTGTTGTTGCAGGGAGTACGCATTGCTATTGGAAAAGCGGCTGATCATGCGGTAGCAGAGTTTTAGTTGGCGAATGATAATATCATTCTCTGAACTGGCTTTTTTGATATTCCACGCTTGGTCTTTTGTGCAACTGGAAGTAATGGCTTCAGGCCATTGGTCGCGGCGTACTATATTGGCGATAAAAGCATCTCGGTCGGCATGTTTCTGGATGCTTGATTGTTTTTCCAGTGCTCCACTAATTTTTAAATAAAAACATTGGCGTATGAAATTAATGCGTTCGCTATCTGGGTCACTACTTAGGTACTTCTCTACTTTATGATAAACCAACGCATAGGGGTCGGTGTCGTTTAAATTGAAATTGCCCTGATAAACTGCTTTTTTTACCTCAAGACATAGCCATTGAGGTTTTGGGTATTCGCTGGCGTAGCTTTCCATTAATAAGAGTTTTAACAGCGATTTATAGGGCGAGCTAAGGGACTTGTAGAGATGCCAAAGTGTTGCGCTAATAAATTCTTCCGCGGGAATTTCTTCTAAGCTACCAAAATCAATGACTTCATGGTCAGAAATAAAGCGTTTTTCTTTTAAGTGCTTGACGTAATAATTGTAGTTTTGCTCTTCGTGTGGTGGGACTAACCACCAAAGAGGCGTGCGCCCGGCTATGAATAGTGCGGTACGATAAAATTCTTCCAGTAATAAGTAATGTTGCGTTTGGCCGCTGCTTTCGGAAGAGAGTGGCGAACTAGCGCCTTGAATAAACTCTTCGCTATCGACCAGAAAGAAATGTACTTCAAGATCTAAAGATTCCGCCCACTTTTCAATAGCCGTTGCTTTGGCTTGTAATTCGTTAATTTCTTCTTTTAATAAGCCATGGTCATGGCATAGCCAGATATCGATGTCACTGTTTTTAGTAAAAGCGATACTGCTTACACTACCCATTAAATAAATCCCTTGAATAGGGTATTCCCTTAATGCGCGACGCTTATAAGTGAAATGTTTAGAAAATGATTTAGCGAGTAAAATGGTGCTGTTACTCGGCGTGTAATTAGGTATGCCTGCAATCGTGTCTGAGGAAATAAAGCCGGGTAGTAAAGGGTGGTTTTGGTGAAATAATAAAGGCAATAAATTTAAAAAAGTACGCTGTCTGGGTAGTAAAAACTCTTGAATGCGTTGTAGCCGTACTTGGTTTAAGTTAATAAAACGCTGCATGACCTTGTGCAGGTCTTTTTTGCTGATGTCTTCACCTGGAGAGCCAAGCAGAATAGGAGCGGAAGTAGTCATTGCCTTTATTATCTTGTTGGGCAAGCAAGCATTGCATGCGAAAAATTCTTATACGATGATTAAAGCTATTTAACGTGGAATCTTTAGTGATTAATATCACATATTAGCCATGTTTAGTTAATTGGCAAAAATTTTCTGCATCTGGGCTGTGAAAATGTTCCAGACTTGATAAGCAGGCATGACCAATTTTAAGCCTAAAGCTGTGCTGAACATCAAGGCCTAAGCTATGAGCCAAGATAATACGAATTACTCCGGCATGCGTGATTAACAGAATTCGTTTGTCTTGTTGTGCTTCAAGTAAAGCCAGCCAAGCGACTAAAATACGTTGCTGAAAATCAGTAAAGTGCTCGCCATTAGGCGGCGAGAAATTAACGGGGTCTGCGTAAAACTGACTTAAAAGCTGAGCATCAATTTGCTCTGCGGTTTTGCCTTCCCAATCACCAAAATCAATTTCTTGAAAAGCAGGCTCGCTGACGAGGGGGCGTTGTAATTTAGAGGATAAGTTGGTAGCAAATTGATAGCAGCGAGATAAAGGCGAGCTGATAATGATATCCCAATGCTTATCGCAGTCTAATTTATCCTGCATTTGTTGCCAGCCTTTATCAGTCAAAGGGTCATCCGTTATACCTCGATAACATGAGCCGCCTAATACTTCGCCATGACGTAATAAATTGATATTAGTTTGCATGCTGGTGAGAGTATAAAACAAGGGCGGACTTCAGTCCGCTAATATATGAAGCATTACATAAGTTTTGATATGCAATAAAGCGCTAAAACAGGACTTTAGCTGCAATTTTTCTAAACAATTAACATGTCATTGGCATATACAGGGGGACTAAAGTCCGCCCTACGTTTGGTTTGAAAACTTTATAATGCGGCTCTTGCTGTTTGAATAGCTGCACGCACTGTATCTGGCGCAGTACCGCCGATATGTTTACGTGCGGCAACTGATCCTTCTAAGGATAAAACGCCAAAGACATCAGCAGTAATCAGCTCAGAAAATTCCTGTAATTCAGCTAGAGATAATTCTGATAAATCACGCTCTGATTCGACACCTAAACGCACAGCTAAACCGACTACTTCATGCGCATCACGGAAAGGCATGCCTTTCCCTACTAAGTAATCTGCTAAGTCGGTTGCTGTCGCAAAGCCTTTTTTCGCAGCATTAAACATATTCTCGCGTTTCGCTTCTATATGAGGAACCATATCGGCAAAGGCGCGCAAGCAATTAATTAAGGTGTCTACCGTATCAAATAACGGCTCTTTATCTTCTTGATTATCTTTGTTATAGGCTAAAGGCTGGCTTTTCATCAGCATTAATAAAGACATTAAATGACCAGTAACACGGCCAGATTTTCCACGAACTAATTCCGGTACATCAGGGTTTTTCTTTTGCGGCATAATCGAAGAGCCGGTGCAAAAGGCATCCGGTAATTCAATAAAAGCAAATTGCGCGCTGGTCCATAAGACCAATTCTTCTGAAAAACGCGATAAGTGCATCATGATGATGCTCGCAGTGGCTGTAAACTCAATCGCAAAATCACGATCACTTACGGAATCTAATGAGTTCGCAGAAGGGCGTGAAAAACCTAATAATTCAGCGGTCAATTCACGATTAATAGGGTAGCTTGTCCCTGCTAATGCAGCGGCACCTAAAGGCATAATATTTACACGCTTTAAACAATCTTGTAAACGCTCTTTATCGCGTACCAGCATTTCAAACCAAGCCATTAAATGATGGCCAAAAGTAATCGGTTGCGCCACTTGTAAGTGTGTAAATCCCGGCATGATCGTATCTGCTTCGCGTTCCGCTAATCCTAATAAAGCCTGTTGTAAGCGCTCAATCATAGCTGTGATCGCGTTAATTTCCATACGTATATACAAGCGAATATCGGTGGCTACTTGGTCATTGCGTGAGCGACCTGTATGCAGTTTTTTACCTGCTAGTCCTATGAGCTCAGTTAAACGCGCTTCGATGTTCATATGCACATCTTCTTGTTGAATTGACCACTGAAACTCACCGCGCTCGATTTCGCCTTTGATTTGTTCTAAGCCTTGAAAAATGCTGTCGCGTTCTGCTTCGGTTAAAATTCCTATGGTGCAGAGCATAGTTGCGTGGGCAATCGAGCCTTCAATATCCTGTTGCGCCATGCGTTGATCAAAATCAACGGAAGCGGTAAATATTTCAACAAAAGCATCGGTCGCCTGAGAAAAGCGAGCGCTGGAAAGTTTGTCCTTGT
>JAUVAA010000015.1 GCA_030591965.1 bacterium | reverse complement strand
ATATATCCGATCACTTTCAAAACTTTAAGCAACAAGGCTTAAAAGGCCAGTTGGCCTGTGATTCAAAAGCCTCAGCGATTCGTTATAAGCTAGCTTTAGACAATATCGGTAAAGTGAGTT
Organism: bacterium; assembly: GCA_030591965.1. GTDB lineage: Bacteria > Pseudomonadota > Gammaproteobacteria > Methylococcales > Methylomonadaceae > Methyloprofundus. The sequence continues at coordinate 32,381 of JAUVAA010000015.1, read as the reverse complement.
CGGTGGTAGCGATGTCGCCACCTGATACGCGTGAAGGTCACGAAGCAGTGGACCAAGAAAGCAAAGACATCGTGCAAACATGGTGGCAAAAAAATGTCGGTAATGCGGATGAGAAGAGATATACCCAAGGCATTATTGATGCGTTCAGTCGTGATGAAGGTCCTGATATTATGATTGTGGTCGATAAGCTGCTGACGGGCTTTGATGAACCTAGAAATACCGTGTTATATATCGACAAGCCGCTAAAAGGACATAATTTGATTCAGGCGATTGCGCGGGTCAATCGTTTACATAAACATAAGCAATTTGGTTATTTAATTGATTATCGCGGTATTTTAAAAGAACTCGATATCACCATTGAAAAATATCAGGATTTGGCTGAACGCACTCAAGGTGGTTTTGATGTGGCTGACTTGCAGGGCTTGTATCACCGTATGGATACGGAATATAAAAAATTACCTGGCTTATATGATGCCTTGTGGGCGAATTTTTCAGCTGTTCAAAATAAACAAGACCCTGCTGCTTTGCGTCAGGCCTTAAGCCCTAAAGTCCAGGAAATACAAGGCCAATGGGTGGATACGCATTTGAAAAATCGTGATGACTTTTATACTGCACTAACCGCATTTGCTAATTGCATGAAAGTCGCCTTACAATCCGCCAGTTACTTTGATGATAAAAGCTTTGCAAGCAAACGCGATCATTATAAAAAAACATTAAAAATGTTTGTCGATTTACGCAAACAGGTGCGTGAAGATGCGAATGAAACCATTAATTATGATGAATATGAAGACGGTATTCGTCAGTTATTGGATAAGCATATCGGTGGTGTCGAAATCAAAGAGGCGGAAGGTGCTTATTTGGTGGGTAGTCTGGGTAAAGATGTTAAACCTGAAAATTTAACGGATGATGAGGTACGTAATCAGACCGATAAGATTACGGGGCGTATTACCAAAATGATTAAACAAGACTTAGCAGATGATCCTTATGCTCAAGAGTATTTCTCTCATTTATTAAAAAAAGCGATTGCTGATACTAAAGCGATGTTTGATGCGCCCGTTAAACAATATATTCTGTTTGCACAATTTGAACAGGACGTTAAAGAACGTAAAGTTGCAGGCTTACCTTCTGCTTTTGCGGATAATAAACATGCGCAGGCTTATTTTGGTTTGTTTAAGCATTTATTCGATACCACGTTACTCGATACGGCTGAATTAGATGATGAAAAGCTGACTCAATACGCTTTTTCTATTGATGAGATAGTTAAAACGTCAGTAGCTGAATATTCAATCAATCCTGCGGAAATAGAAAACACGATTAGCATGAAGTTATTACCGATGTTGTTTGGTGATTTAGGGATAGAAAAAGCGCAGCGGTTTATTCAAGAGGTATTACAGATCACCCGTTTAGGTCTTTCTCGCGGATGAGAAAAGAAGCAGTAGCAACGCCAGAACGTGGATTATTTGTGTATGGCGATGAAGTGATTCATTATAATATTTTACGCCAAACAGCGGCTATAAAACCGCCTAAACTTGATAATAATTCAAAAAAATCCCGTAAGGTAACGATTAAGGTACACCCCGATCAGAGCGTGGTTGCAACAGCTCCTATTGATGCTACCAGTGAAGCGATTCAATCCGCTATCGTTAAACAAGCTCGCTGGGTGTGGCAACATATCATCGCGTTTCGTTCCCAGCATGATCATGTCTTACCCCGTCATTATGTTAGCGGTGAAACACAGTTCTACCTTGGTCGTAGATACATGTTAAAAGTAGGTATTGACACTAGCGCTAGCTCTAATGTGAAATTACTTCGGGGGAAATTATCAGTGGTACTGCACTCCGAAGAAAAAAAGACTCCAATGGCAAAAGCTCTCGTTACCCAATGGTATCAACACCGCGCGCAGATCATATTCCAAGAACAATTAAATAAATCCTTACCCAAAACCACATGGGTATCAGGCAGACCTTCATTGCGTATTTTAACCATGAAAAAACAATGGGGAAGCTGTTCAGCTAAAGGCGATTTATTACTTAATCCGCACCTAGTCAAAGCCCCGAAAGAATGCATTGAATACGTGATCCTGCACGAGCTTTGCCATATAGCCGAACATAACCACAGTGAGCGATTTTGGCGCTTATTGACTCAGGTTATGCCTAACTGGAAAGTAGTTAAGGGTAAATTGGATGATATGGCGGAGTTATATTTGAATGAATAGGCTTTAATTATTTAGAGGCTCCAAAGGCAGTTACCGACCCATAGCAGCCTCTCCCTAGAATAAAAATGGCTTGAAGTATTAAGTGCCTAAATAAAAAACTGCAAGGTAATGGTGATATTAGCTTAAATTTTTCTCAATATATTAAGCAGCCTAGGTGCCACGGTGGGTTTAGTAAGGTAATCATCGAATACCCCTTCTGCTGATTGAATATCATGAGTCATCGCTGCAGCAGTCATTGCGACAATCGGCTGTTTTTTATATTGACGGAGTTCCCTTGGCTTATTAGTTAGCATTTTGCCATCTACCCCAGGTAAATGGATATCCACCAGTATAAGGTTAAAATTTTGTTTTAAGGCGACTTCCCAGCCGAGTTCCCCCATTTCTACCATAGTGAATTTATAGTTTTTTTGTCTATTAAAAAATGACTGCATTAATTGCCTATTAGCACGGGGTTATCTTCAACATAAAGAATAGATTTAATGCCATCTAAGTCATCTATATTTGCGATACTTTCATCGGTTTTCATTACTTTAAACTCAACTTGTTCGTTGTCAATATGAATGACAAATTACTGGCACATCAGGCAATAAAAAAGCCTTGTTATAAATCAATATAACAAGGCTTAACATAAAGCACGCTTTAGAGCAGAGTAACTCAGCTCTTTAAGCTTAAATCTTATTCAGAAATTTTTACTAACCAACCTTTTTCAGCTGGGCATTTCTTATAATTAACTTCAACTTGAATACGAGCTGCTGTGCCTTTCAGTGATTCTGGCAATTTCCCAGTAAACAAGAAAAAATGCTCTTTATCTTCCACCGCTAGCTCCACAGGAATTTTTTTCACTGTCACTTCAACTGCATCTGGGTTCTTAATACCTTTTACCCAAAAGGAAAATTCTGATTGAGGCGCAACCGTTGCTAAATGCTTTGGCTTCGTCTGAGAAATTACTGTCGTTCTACATGCGCTAGCACTCCCTCCTTTACCACCATTACCACCACCACCATGCCCACCTGCCGAAAATGCAGGACTTGCCATTAAAGATAAAACTGAGCTTAATAAGGGGATTAAAATAATTTTTTTCATTTGTTAGCTCCTTCATTTATTATCGTCTTGGTCATTATAAGCGTTTTTTAATATTTTAAAACTTCTCTATAGTTATTTATCAAAACACTGACTTGATAAATACGTGTAAACTATTGCCAATAGACAGTACCAGCCTAGGCTGTCGAAATTAATCATTTTATACGTGTTTTACTTCCCTTGTTTATGGGTAAAGCATTTATAGGATGTGTCGACGCAGACGCAGAGGCGCATCGATGATGCTATTGATGCGCTTCGTTCCTCAGCACATCCTATGGGTTTTATTTATTTTATAGCCAATAATCAGGGTAGTAATTTCCTTAATAAACAGTCTTTTTCGACAGCCTAGTACCAGCCCCACAATCCCATGAAAGAACATACTATAGATACACGCATTTCCCCCGACGGTCATTTAGCCGTTTTGTCGCGGGCTGAAGTTAATAAGTTATTAGACACCAGCCAGGGCGGTTTGTATGGACTGTTGCATAATTGCGCCCTGGCCGTTTTAAATTGTGGCAGTGATTCGGATGATGGCAAAGAGCTGCTGGAGCGTTACAGCGACTTCGCTATTAAGGTTATTCAAGAAGAGCGTGGCATTAAACTGGAACTAACTTCGGCTCCAGCCATTGCTTTTGTCGATGGCGAAATGATTAAAGGGATCCGAGAACACTTGTTTGCTGTATTGCGCGATATTGTCTACGTCAGCGATGAGATTAATGATAACCCAAAATTTGACCTGCAAAGTTCGGAAGGCATCACCAATGCGGTATTTCATATTTTGCGCAATGCGAATATTATTCAACAAAGCACCGTTCCAAAACTTGTCGTCTGCTGGGGCGGGCACTCGATCTCCCGCGACGAATATGTATATACCAAAAAAGTAGGCTATGAACTCGGCTTACGTAACATGGATATTTGTACCGGATGTGGTCCTGGAGCGATGAAAGGCCCAATGAAAGGCGCGACAATTGGTCATGCAAAACAAAGAATTAGTGACGGACGTTATATAGGTATCACCGAACCGGGCATTATCGCTGCCGAATCTCCAAACCCTATCGTTAACGATTTAGTTATTTTGCCAGATATCGAAAAGCGCCTCGAAGCATTCGTGCGCACTGGACACGGTATTATTGTCTTTCCTGGCGGTGCAGGTACAGCTGAGGAAATCCTCTATCTATTGGGAGTTTTATTGCATCCTGAAAATGCAGAAATGCCCTTTCCACTTATTTTTACTGGCCCTAGCACTGCTGCAGACTATTTCAATCAAATCAATGAATTTATCGGAAATACTTTAGGCTTCGAAGCTCAGCAACGCTATAAAATCATTATTGATGACCCCACTAGAGTCGCTAGAGAAATGAAGCTCGGTATCCATCAAGTACGTGAGTTTCGCAAAAGCAAAACTGATGCTTATTATTTTAATTGGGGCTTAAAAATCGATGCTGAATTTCAACAACCATTTCTGCCCAGCCATGAAAATATGGCAGGGTTAGCATTACATAAAAATCAAAAAAAACACCTATTAGCCGCCAATCTGCGCCGCGTATTTTCTGGCATCGTCGCTGGTAATGTTAAAGATGAAGGCATACGCGCTATTGAACAACACGGGCATTTTGAAATCAGTGGCGATAAAGAAGTCATAACGCCAATTGATGCCTTATTAACAGCTTTTATCAGTCAACACCGAATGAAGTTGCCGGGTAAAACTTACGTGCCTTGTTATAAAATTGTGTCATAAGTAGCTGCAAGTGAAATTATCTCTACTAAAAAATCGATTAGCTCTAAGCTATTTGTTGTTAATACTCTTTACGCCTATTTTAAGCGCTGCTGAAATACCTGTTATTGCTGCTGCTAGCAATATTAAATTCGCACTAGAAGACATTGCAACCGCTTTTCACCAAGAAACAGGAAAATCATTACGTATTAGCTATAGTTCATCAGGTAATATTACGCGTCAGATTCAACAAGGCGGGCCATTTGAATTATTTTTATCTGCCAATGCGCAATATGTTAAACAACTTCATCAACAACACAAAACCCTAGACCAAGGTAAAGTTTTTGCGCTGGGTCGTTTAGCGTTATTAAGCCCAATTAACTCAAAAGTAATGCTCGACGAACAGTTAGCTGGACTTAAACAAGCGCTACAAGCTGGGAAGTTACAACGCATAGCCATTGCCAATCCTAAACATGCTCCCTTTGGCATTGCAGCTCGTGAAGTATTGCAAAAACAACAACTTTGGGACACTATTCCGCCCCATTTAATCTTAGGTGAAAATGCAGCACAAGCGACTCAATTTGCCAGTTCTGGCGCTGCTCAAGTCGGCCTAGTCTCTTATTCTTTAGCGCTCGCACCTGCTTTGAAAAATCGCGTACGCTATCTATTAATACCTAGCTCACTACATCAACCACTACAACAAACCGCTGTACTATTAAATAATGCAGGCGATACAGCCAAATTATTTTTCCATTATCTACAACAAGAAAAAGCCCGTGGCATTTTATCTCGCCATGGCTACACCCTACCCTGAGTATTCCTATGGACTGGCAAGCATTAGCCTTATCGGTAAAATTAAGTTTTGTAACCTTGCTATTTTTGCTACCTATCGGCATTCTATTAGGCCGCTGGCTGGCATATCGACAGTTTTGGGGTAAATCCTTATTACAAACCTTATTAGCTTTACCTTTGGTACTCCCACCTACCGTTCTCGGCTATTATCTCTTAGTTGCTTTCAGCCCAAATCAAGGCTTAGGACTTTGGTTAGCTAATACCTTTGGCACGACGCTGATTTTTAATTTCCAAGGCCTAGTATTAGCCTCTATTATTTTTAATCTGCCTTTTGCCATTCACCCCATGCAGCGTGCTTTTGCAGCCATCCCGCGTGAAATTCGTGAAGCTGCAGCCTGTTGCGGCATGAGGCCCAGCTTGGTGCTATGGAAAATTGAACTCCCTTTGGCTTGGTCAGGCATCGTTTCTGCCATGGTCATATGTTTCGCACATACCCTTGGCGAATTCGGTATTGTCTTAATGGTCGGTGGCAACATCCCCGCCGAGACACAGACCATCGCCATTGCTATCTATGACCGCGTACAATCCTTCGATGATCATGCCGCTGCCGTTATGTCCTTTAGCTTATTACTCTTCTCAATGCTGACTATTTCTTTCACTTATTGGCTATCGGCACGCAGCGAACGCACACATGACTGATTCAACCATACAGATCACGCTACAACAAGCAGCCCCCATTCCTCTATCAGTACAACTAGAATGTAAATCGGGGGAGTTATTAGCCTTAGTTGGCCCATCTGGCAGCGGTAAAACCACAGTTTTGCGTGCTATTGCCGGCTTATATCAAGCACAGAATGCGCAAATTATTTGTCAGGGTGAAGTCTGGCAAAACAGCATGCAGAATATCTTTTTAGCACCGCACCAACGGCATGTTGGCTTGGTATTTCAACATTACGCTCTGTTTCCACATATGACAGTATTGGAAAATATCCAACAAGCCATTACTCACTTACCAAAACAACAGCGCCAAGCTCAAGCACTCGAACTACTTAAAAAAGTACACTTAGAGGGCTTGGAACAACGTTATCCAAAAAATTTATCTGGCGGCCAACAACAACGTGTTGCAGTTGCTCGAGCCTTAGCTAGACAGCCCAAAGTTTTATTACTCGATGAGCCCTTTTCTGCTGTTGATCAAGTCACTCGGCGCAAACTTTATCGCGAACTACTGGTACTAAGAGAGTCATTATCCATGCCCATGATCTTGGTCACTCATGACTTAGATGAATCAAACTTATTAGCTGATCATATTGCCCTATTGCATAAGGGTGAAATCCTACAAACCGGTACCCCTGATTTTGTTGCCGCCCACCCTAAAAGCGCAACCATCGCACGTTTAATGGATCAACAAAACCTTTTCACTGCACAAGTCATCGCCCATGATCAAGCTACCCAAAAAACACACTTACGTTGGCGTGGTACGCTAATCGAGGCGACATACCAAGTACAATTCGCAATCAATGAACGCGTCTGCTGGATGATTCAATCAGAAAATATTTTATTGCATAGGCGCGGCCGCCCCTCTAACGGTAACAAGGAAAACCCCCTGCAAGGTCAAATCACTGAGTATATGGAAAGCAGCGGCTTAGCTCACTTACGAGTACAGGTCGACAAGCAACTAGACACTACCATTAGTATTAATGTGCCGCTACATGTCGCCAAGCGTAATGCTCTAGGGTTACATGAAGAAATTGGTATTTCATTACTCAGTGAAGGAATACATTTAATGCCTTATCAGGCTCTGCGCAGTGAAAGTTGATGTCAGCTTTAAAAAATATAGGAGCTTATTCAATTCCCTCACTCAGCAATAAATACCCACGATTTTCTACTGTATCAAAAGTGCGCATTGCGCTAATCAATAACTCAGATTTCACCCAAACCCAGTCGGCTTTATTCGGCGTGACATCCATAACTAAAAATGAATCCGACACCTTATGATATGCACCTAAAGGTGAAAGGTGGCCGCCGCCAGGTTGATTTAAAACTTTGCGCTTATAATTGATAATAACGTAATCATCCCCAGTTCTTAAATTTGCTATTAACTCTGCTTTAATCTCTTGATCGCTCATGCTTTGCTGAACAACGACTATTTGAGCACTTAACCCATGCGCAGTGAATAACGCCCCAAATTGCCGTAACTGAAAGCCTCGATCTTTTTTCGCCTTACCATTACTTCCAATAAGCACAGTACCTTTCGCATCTTGCAATACTTCACCTAAAACTAAAGCTCTCGATTTAGGGCTTTTTAAAAAAATATTATTTTGTGTGTATCGCTGAAAAAGCGGACTCCATTTTTTACTAGCCGCAATGAATTTCTGATCTGAGTCATTTAATAGACTCTTATCTTCTGGTAAACGAATAGCGCTATTACGCACCCGCAAGGCATTAAGCACAATAGTCGCTGATGCTGGCCCGCAAAATAGTTTATTATTTTGGCTTTCAAAGTGATTAGCTAACTTAAAAAAATCGACTTTATATTGTGATTCTTCTAGGCGCTTAACGCCTTTATCTGCTCCCCAACTGACAATAGCTTGATCAGTGATTTTCTGTGCAATACCTGTCGTAGTACATGCGTTAAGCGTTACAGCTATTACGATATAAATAGTAACGCTGGTGTATTTTTTTAAAGTAATAAACATAATAAGTCATTGATAATTAAGTAGGACCAGTGTTCTTTATAAAAGCTACATCATAGTTTCCCAGTAAAAAGTCACTACTATACCCACTATCTAAAAGACAAAAAAAAACCTGTTACATTTCTGTAACAGGTTTTTAAATATGGAGCTGGTGATGGGAATCGAACCCGCGACCTACTGATTACAAATCAGTTGCTCTACCGATTGAGCTACACCAGCTTAATAAGCTTTTAACACCACTTTCATCCGTAAAAGTGTTTCTTTATATATGGAGCTGGTGATGGGAATCGAACCCGCGACCTACTGATTACAAATCAGTTGCTCTACCGATTGAGCTACACCAGCTAAAGAGCGAGTATTATAAGGCGTTCTGTATAAATTGCAAAGGTTTTTTATCTTTTTTTATGATTCCTACTAGGTGCTCGGCGCTGATTATTTTCTGTGCGTTGCGTTCTAAAACTTTTACCCTTATTAATGACCTTATCATCCTTACCACCTTCTTTCGGTTGCCAGTTCGGAACAAGATGTTGCTTACCATTACCTATTAAATTTGCACGCCCCATATTCTTTAAGGCTTCACGTAATAAGGGCCAGTTTTTGGAATCATGATAACGCAAGAAAGCCTTATGCAAACGACGCTGCTTAATCGATTTAGGAATCGACATATCCGATGCACTACGACTCACCTTGCTTAAAGTATCTTTACCTGAATGATACATGGCTGTGGCTATAGACATGGGCGACGGTAGAAACGCTTGCACTTGATCAGCTCTAAAGCCGTTACGCTTTAACCATAAAGCGAGATTAAGCATATCGGTATCTTTCGTCCCTGGATGTGCGGCAATAAAGTAAGGAATTAAATATTGCTCCTTACCTGCTTCTTTGGAGTATTTCTCGAACATTTCCTTAAAGCGATCATAAGTCCCCATGCCTGGCTTCATCATCTTAGATAAAGGCCCTTCTTCGGTATGTTCTGGGGCAATCTTTAAGTAACCACCGACATGATGCGTCACTAATTCTTTAACATATTCTGGTGATTCAACAGCAAGATCATAACGCAGGCCTGAAGCAATCAGAATCTTTTTAATGCCAGGTAAAGCACGCGCCCGCCGATACAATTTAATCAGCGGTGTATGATCAGTATTTAAGTTTTCACAGATCCCAGGAAACACACACGAAGGCCGACGACAAGCCATTTCAATTTTTTCATCTTTACATGCCAAGCGATACATATTGGCAGTAGGCCCGCCTAAATCGGAAATATTACCGGTAAAATTAGGTGAAGTATCGCGAATAGCCTCAATTTCTTTAATAATAGAATCTTCTGAACGACTTTGAATAATTCGCCCTTCATGCTCTGTAATCGAACAAAATGAACAACCGCCAAAACAGCCGCGCATAATGTTGACCGAATGCTGAATCATTTCAAATGCAGGTACATTCGCTTTACCGTAGTGAGTATGCGGCAAACGTGAATAAGACAAACCAAAGACACCATCCATCTCACTCATGGTTAGTGGTACTGGAGGCGGATTAACCCATAAATAACGCTGCATATGCTTTTGCAATAAAGGCCGCGCATTGCTTGGATTAGTTTCACCGTGCATTACACGCGAAGCATGCGCATACTGAACCGGATCATCCTTAACGGTATCAAAATCAGGTAATCGAATCACTGTTTTGTTACGCTGGTCATTACTAATTCGGGCATGTTTAGGCTCAACTAATAAGCTATCAGACCCATCTTTAGTTTTCTCAGCACAAACCGCCTCATCCTCCATCAAGTAAGGGTTTTTAGGCTTAATTACCAAGCCAGGCTGATCAATATCAGATGAATCTTTAACTGTCCAGCCAGCTGGCACTTGCTTAACAAAGTGCACCGTGCCTCGAATGCCTTTTAAATCAGCAATGGGCTCCCCTGCCGCTAAACGATGAGCAATTTCTGTAATTTGGCGCTCAGCATTACCATAAACGAGTAAATCAGCTTTAGAATCCAGCAATACTGATTTTTTGACTTTATCACTCCAGTAGTCGTAATGAGCAATACGCCGTAAGCTAGCCTCAATCCCACCAATAATAATCGGCACATCCTTATAAGCCTCACGACAGCGATGTGAATAAACATTGACCGCCCTATCCGGCCGTTTACCTCCATCACCATTAGCCGTGTAAGCATCATTCGAGCGAATTTTTTTATCTGAAGTATAGCGGTTAACCATCGAGTCCATATTACCGCCAGTGACTCCAAAAAATAAATTAGGTCGCCCTAAGCGCTTAAAACCCTCTGCACTATGCCAATCCGGCTGAGAAATAATACCAACACGAAAACCTTGTTCTTCTAATAATCGCCCGATCAACGCCATACCAAAACTGGGATGATCAATATAAGCATCTCCGGTCACTAAAATTACATCACAGCTATCCCAGCCCAGTTGATCCATTTCATCTCGACTCATCGGCAGCTCAGGAGCAACACCAAAACGGTGCGCCCAAAATTTTCGATACGAGAATATATTTTTGGCGTCTAAAATATTCATGCTGTTATTACCTTTTTTAACACACAGGCATTATTGCGTTTTAAATCTTTAATAAAATCTAAAAACTCAATTTGATATTGCTCTTCTAAATCTTTGGCTCGCTGGCGTAATTCTTTCATGGAAAATTTACTATGGCCTTCTGCAAATGCTAAGCCAATAACATTGCCACGGCCACGGACGGGTAGAAATAATATTTTCCAATTAAACGTTGTACCCATTTCCCAAGCAATCTGTTTAAATAATTCTTTTTCTGTACCCCATAAGTTAATGACCAATAGTCCTTCATCAGTAAGTAACTCTTTACAGGCAGCAAACAAACTCACCCCTTGCATAGTATCTGCCATACCCACATGATCAAAAGCGTCGATCATAATAAGGTCATGTTTTTCGGGGTTTTCTAGACTTTGCTGTTTAATATGTAAAGCGCCATCACCTATTTTTATTTTTAAGCGTGATTCTAGCGGTAAAGTAAAAAAACGGCGGGCAATTTTAACCATTGCTTGACGGAATTCTATTGTATGAATTTGGCAATCAGGAAAATGATACAGTAGATATTTGGTTAATAACCCACCGCCCAAGCCAACCATCAAAACATCATTTGGCTGTTCTTTAAATAACAACCAAACCATCATAGATCGAGCATAGGTAGAATGTAATTCATTCGGCGCACCAATCAACATACTACTTTGCCTTGGACTGGTACCAAAGTGCAAAGCACGCACGCCCGCCGTCTCGACGATTTCAATGACACCTTGTTCATCATATTCTTGATGAACAAGTAAACCTTCATATTTGTACATAAACAGATGAAAAATAAAACAAAAAGAGAAACTGGGCATGCCATACCAAGCAGTAGACTCGTCATTAGCGACTAAATCGTATTTAGATTTTAAGCTTGATATTAGAGAAAAAAGAACGGATCATTCAGACTATTTTAACCTACACTTGCCGAGTGATGTTTTTTTGAATTTCAGCCATCTAGAAATGAGCAATAACAACATTCATTCCTAGATAACTAATATAGAAAGGATTTTAACTTTTTTACGCAAAAGGGTTAGCTAACACGATAGTTTCATTACGCTCTGGACCGGTAGATAAAATAGCTATTTTCACGCCAACCAATTCTTCTAAACGATTAATATAAGCTCTTGCGTTAGCGGGCAACTTATCTAACTCAGTAACCCCTTTAGTTATTTCTGACCAACCAGGCATGTATTCGATAACAGGCACACAAGCTTCGTAGTTTTCGGCACCTAATGGCGCAACACTCACTTCTTTACCAGCAATATTATACGCTGTGCAAATACCGATTTTATCTAAACCATCTAAGACATCAAGCTTAGTTAAACACATACCGCTTAATGAATTTAATTTTGCTGATTTACGCATAGAAACTGCATCAAACCAACCAGTACGACGCTTTCTACCTGTCGTTGCACCAAATTCATGACCTTTTACGCCTAAATGCTCACCAGAAGCATCATCTAATTCAGTAGGGAACGGGCCATTACCCACGCGTGTTGAATAAGCTTTAGTAATCCCTAAAACATAATCAATATCTAAAGGGCCAACGCCGGTACCTGTTGCTGCACCACCTGCCGTTGTATTCGATGAAGTTACAAAAGGGTAAGTACCATGGTCAATATCTAATAATGCGCCTTGAGCACCTTCAAATAACAAATTATCGCCATTATCTTGATAGGTATATAACTTTTCTGCCACGTCAATTAGCATCGGCCTAATTTGCTCAGCTAATTCTAAAGATTCAGCTAGCATGGTATCAAAATCAATGGCTGGAACTTTATAATATTCAGTTAGCATAAAGTTATGGTAAGCCGTTAATTCTTTAAGCTTTTCGGTAAACAACTCAATATTTAAAAAATCACCCGCACGAATTCCACGACGCGCGACTTTATCTTCATACGCTGGTCCGATTCCACGCCCTGTCGTGCCAATGGCTTTCGCACCTTTAGCTTTTTCACGCGCTTGATCAATCGCCACATGCACCGGCAAAATTAATGCACAAGCTTCACTGATTAATAAGCGAGAGCGCACAGGAATTCCAGCTGCTTCTAATATTTTAATTTCTTTTAATAAAGCTTCAGGCGATAAGACTACGCCATTACCAATTAAACATTGTACATCTTCACGCAATACGCCCGAGGGAACCAAATGTAAAACTGTCGTTTTGTCACCAATAACCAGCGTATGCCCTGCATTATGCCCACCTTGAAAACGCACCACTGCAGCCGCTTGGTCAGTTAACAAATCAACTAATTTACCTTTTCCTTCATCGCCCCATTGTGTTCCGATGACTACAACATTTTTACCCATAACAGTTCCAAATTAATTTAACGGGACAAGAACCCAGTTCTCATCACTTTTTTCTAATATTTGATTACAGCCCAAATCATGCGCATTGACCTTCTTCCCAGATAAGGCCTTGATCACAATACAACCACTTGCACGCAAATCTCGTACTTTTTCATCTAAAGCTAAATCACCTTGTGCTATTGGCGCTAAAACTTTAACAATATCTTCAGTAGAATTATCCACCTTAGTTAATGCAGCTAATATTTTTAAGTCTGCACTAAAACCAGTTGCAGGTCTTGCGCGACCAAAAATTTGGCCGATATTATCATAGCGACCACCGCGCGCAATTTCTTTGCCCATTTCAGGCACAAAAGCAGAAAAAACGACCCCAGTATGATAGTGATAACCACGCAATTCAGCCAAATCAAAACTGATCGTGAGTTCAGGGTAATAAGCATGCAATAGATCAGCTAATGCTAGTAATTCGGCCAAAGCAGATTTTACCGCCTCATCCGCTGCCGCAAAAACTGTTTGCGCAGTTGCTAAAACGGATTTATCTCCATTTAATTTAGGCAAGCTCAAAAAGATAGCTTTTAATTCCGCTGAAACTGCATAACTCTCTAATAAATCACTAAGTTCGCTATTTGATTTACGCTGTAAAATATCAAATAACTCTAATTCTTGCTCTTCAGTTAACTGAGCCTGAGCTACTAGACCACGATAAATAGCAACATGCCCTAAATCCAGATGCACATTTTTTAGACCCGCCATTGCCAAGACTTCAAGCATTAACTGCACGACTTCAGCATCACTATCAATGCCCCTATGACCAAACAATTCCGCCCCAATTTGCATTGGGATTCGTGTTTTATCTAACGCATCGCCTCGCGTATGCAAAGTTGTGCCCACATAACAAAGTCGTGATGGCTGCTGATGACTTAAACTATGCGCATCAATCCTTGCCACTTGTGGCGTCATATCGGCACGAATACCAAGCATTTCACCGCTCAATTGATCCGTTAACTTAAATGTTTGCAAGTTCAGGTCGTGTGCCGACCCTGTTAGCAATGAATCCAAGTAATCAATAAAAGGCGGAATCACCTTTTCATAACCCCAACACTCAAAAACATCCAACAATTGACGACGTAAAACTTCTAAATGCCGTGCATCTTCAGGCAATACCTCTTCAACACCTTCTGGCAATAACCAAGGATCTCTTTGCAACATGATAATTTTCCAATTTACACAAAAACGCCCCGTATAGACGGAGCGCTTAATTGTTCAATTTAAATAAATACTTAAATTACTTCATTTTTTTGAAATATTTAAAGAAATCAGAGTCTGGCTCTGTCACCATAATATTTGCAGAGTTTTTACCAAAAGTTTCTTTATAAGCGCTCATACTACGATAAAACGCATAAAACTCAATATCTGCACCGTATGCTTTTGCATAAATTTCAGAGGCTTTTGCATCCCCCTGACCTTTAGTTTTTTCTGCATCACGATAAGCATTCGCTAAGATAATTTCTTTCTGCTTATCAGCATCGGCTCGAACACGCTCTGCAGCTTCCGAACCTTGCGATCTAAACTCACGCGCAACACGCGCACGCTCAGCTTCCATACGACTATAAACAGATTGGCTGACTTCATCAGGTAAATCAATACGCTTTACTTGTACATCAACAATATCAACACCTAATTTAGCCGCAGCCTCTTTGGTATTAGTAATCAATGCTTCACGTACAGCACTACGGTCAGTTGATACCAACTGCTTAATATCACGCTTACTAAATTCGCTACGAAATGCATCTTTAATGACTTGGTCTAAACGCACATTCGCTTGATAAGCATCACCCGCTACTGAGGTATAGAAAGTTGTGACATCACTAATACGCCATTTCACAAACGAGTCAACAATCACATTTTTCTTTTCAGCCGTTAAAAAACGTTCTGGCGCAGTATCTAAAGTCAAAATACGTGCATCAAATTTCTTAATATTATTGATAAAAGGAATTTTGAAATGTAAGCCCGGCTGATAATCAGATGCAACAATTTCACCAAACTTAAATTTAATTGCTTTTTCAGTTTCAGAAACAGTAAAAACAGACATCATACCGACTGTTAATAAAGCACCAATACCCACTAAAATTTTATTTTGTGACATTTTAGCGCCCTCTCTGTGTACGTCCACGCGTTGATGGTCGCGCCGTGTTAGTTGTAGTATATGTCTGCGTAGTTGAAGGTGCCCTTTGCACGTAACCATCGCTCACCTTAGCTTGCGACTTAGCAGCTAGCTTATCTAAAGGCAAATACATTAAGTTATTCCCCCCCTTAACATCGACCATCACTGTATCGGTACCGCTCATCACTGATTCCATCGTATCTAGATAGATACGTTTACGCGTTACTTCTGGCGCTTTTTTGTACTCAGTCAAAATCTGCTTAAAACGACTCACGTCCCCTTCTGCAGCCGAAATAATACGTGATTTATAACCTTCTGATTCTTGCGTTAGCCTTGCCGCAGCACCACGCGCTTTAGGCACAACATCATTGGCGTAAGCTTCTGCTTCATTAATTAACCGCTGCTTATCTTCACGCGCTTTAATAGCATCTTCAAACGCATTCTGTACTTGCTCGGGTGGCTGAGCATCCTGCAAATTGACACTGGTAATGACAACACCTGATTCATAAGAATCCATAACTTGCTGAATTTCAACCTTAATATCAGCAACAATCTGACTACGCCCCTCAGTCAGAACAAAGTCCATGGTATTACCACCAATGACACCGCGCTCCGCACTTTCTGTCACTTGCTTTAAAGTTGCTGTCTGGTTCAGGATATTAAATAAATACTTTTTAGCATCATTAACTTGATACTGAACAGCCAAACGCACATCAACTATATTTTCATCTTTAGTTAACATTAGCGCTTCTTTAGCAACCGAACCTTGGCCAGAAGCACTACGGCCACCGCCTGAACGATACCCAACTTCTAAAAACCGTTGCTTAGAAATATTAACCAGCGCTACAGTTTCAATCGGGGCTGGTAAATGCCAGTTTAAACCTGGCTGAGTTGTGGCAACATATTTACCAAAACGCATTTCAACACCGCGATTTCCTTCATCAACAATATAAAAGCCACTTGCACCCCAAAAAGCAGCTGCACCGAGCGCTAAAAACCCAAGACCTTTTAGAGAAGGAGGTGACATTTCATCATTACCACTACCGCCGCCTTTATTGCCGCCAAATAAGCCGCCTAATTTATCTTGCAGCGAACGAATCGCCTCATCTAAATCAGGAGGACCATTATCCTCGTTGCGACCACTCCAAGGGTCTTTCTTCTTATCACCGCCTGGTTCATTCCAAGACATTCGCTAACTCCACCTTATGTACAGCAAAAAAATTAATGAGAATTTATAAAAATATGTAATTCTTATGATTTTACTTGGTAATTATCCTAAAAAATACATAATTACACAATTTCTTCTATTTCAACTTCTCGTAAAACGCCTAAATACTGCTGATCAATTTCCACCAATAAATCCCAGCCACCTTCCTCGGTGCAATCTTCTTGCAAAATATGGGCTACTGAGAATAATTGCGAACGTACGCCACCTTGACTAGGTAACAAATGGCATAACCTTCTTACTCTTGTTGCAGAAAATATTTCCGCTAAGGCCTGTAAAAGCAAATCCATTCCAGCTCCTGTTTGCGCTGACAACCAAACTCGCACAGGCTTGCCTTGATCATTTCTATCTATTCGCGGCGCAAAATCATCTAATAAATCAATTTTATTAAAGACCTCTAACTGAGGGCTTTTATCCGCGCCTATATCTTTTAAAACACGATTTACTTCATAAATCGTTTCATTTCGATACTCATCATTCGCATCAATCACATGCAGTAATAAATCAGCATCTGCTGCCTCTTGTAATGTTGACTTAAAGGCCGCAACTAATTCATGTGGCAAATGACGAATAAAACCTACTGTATCGGCTAAAACAAGCTCTGAATTATTAGCTAATCGACAACGGCGCATAGTGGGATCTAACGTAGCAAACAATTGGTTTGCCACATAAATATCTGATCCCGTTAAACGGTTAAATAACGTTGACTTACCCGCATTGGTATAACCCACCAAAGACACACTAGGGGTTTCAGATCGCTTACGCCTAACTCGTCCTTGGTGGCGTTGCTTGACTACTTTCGCCAAACGACTTTCGACTAGCTTAATTCTCTGACTGACTAGGCGCCGATCAGACTCTAATTGAGTCTCTCCAGTACCGCGCATTCCAATACCGCCTTTCTGACGATCTAAATGCGACCAACCTCCAGTTAAACGCGAAGACAGGTGATTTAACTGCGCCAACTCTACTTGTAACTTACCATCATAGGTCTTTGCTCTTAAAGCAAAAATATCTAGAATAAGACCATTACGGTCAACCACCCTAAACTCTAATTCGGCTTCTAAGTTACGTTCTTGGCTAGGCGTTAAAACATGATTAAACAGCACAAGATCTGCTTCTGTTTCTTTTATTACCGCCTTCAACTCTTCCAATTTCCCAGAGCCTACAAAAAAACCCGGGTCTGGATGACGTCTAGACCCCGTAAGGACATGTACAACTTCAGCACCTGCTGAACTTGCCAACTCTTTTAATTCATTCAAATCTTCTTGGCCGTCATGTAAGGTAATGTGCACTAGGACGGCTCTTTCTCCGGACTCAGGACGATCAAACAATAGTGATCTCCTCAGCCGATACTTTTAACTTACTCAATTTCGCTCTCTTTATTAATCATAGTGACTGGTTTCCCGGGCACAATAGTAGAAATTGCATGCTTATATACCATCTGTGACATTGTATTTTTTAGCATAATGACATATTGATCAAATGAATCAACACGGCCCTGCAACTTAATGCCATTAACTAAAAAAATGGATACGGGCGTGTGCTCTTTTCTTAGTGCATTTAAAAAAGTATCCTGCAAGTTTTGGCTTTTTGACATACATCTCTCCCTATTGTTATTTTTATTTTTCCGCAATCAGCTCAAACCATATTTCGATACCTTACCGATAATTAAGCCGATTTACAAGATATAGGTACGCAAAGGTTCAAAATCAAGCCCTACTCAGGCTTTAATAATCTAATTTGGTGGCTCACTATTGCTAGTGCACCCAAAACTCCAAGCATTGACGCACTGACAATTAAACTCATTGATTCCGCAAAGCTCATGAAATGCAATTGAAATTGACTCTGATAAAGCATAGATAAATGAGCAACGGGGGAGCTGAGCATAAATAACATTAAGCTAATAATGCACCAAGCAAAACACCCAGCTATAAAGCCAAACCAAAAACCACTATAAAGAAAAGGGAGGCATATAAATGCATTTGTTGCCCCTACTAGTTTTTCTACTACGACCTCATCTCTGCGCGTTTGCAGTTCTAAACGTATAGTATTTCCAGTGATAAAAACCACAGCAACGGCTAACAAGCCAGATAGCAACATAACTACTTGATTAGCTATTTGCATCATTGTCTGCAAACGCGCCACCCAATCCATATCAATTTGGGCAAAATCAACTTCTTGTTCATTTTTTGTTTGCTCTAACAATTGCGTTAGTTGATACGCTTCACTTATCTCTTGTGTAGGAAAAACTTGAATGACCGCTGGCAAGGGATTGCTTTCCAAGGCATTTAGTGCGGCACCAAAGCCACTATATTGCTGAAATTCTGCTAAAGCTTGCTGCTTAGAAATCAGCACAACATTAGCCACCCCCTCATAATCTTGTAATCGTTGCGCTAATTTTGCAGCTTGCTTATCAGAAATATGTTCATGTAAAAACAATGAAAACTGTTTGCCTGTCTGCAAATTATCGACTAGTTGTTGGGCATTATTCACTAAAACATAAAAACTACCCGCCAAAGACAACGCTATGGCCATAACAATAATAGCCATAGCCGAGGTGAAAGGTGTTAACAACAATCTACGCAAACTAGCACCTAATGCCTCTCTATGTAGTAGCAAATTAATGCTTAACCAGCCTGCAGGCTTACGCTTATGATGACCAACTTGCTTGACTTGCCGAGGGGGCTCTATAGGCTTTTTTCTAACTGACTTCATAAATGATGCTTAATAAGTGCGCCGTGATTCAATTGCAAAACCCTATGATCCAACTTTGTCACTAATTCAATATCATGCGTGGCAACTAAAACCGTAACACCCACTTGTTTAAACTGCTCAAATAAATGCATAATTTCTGCTGATAATTGCGGATCTAAATTACCTGTAGGCTCATCAGCCAAGATTAACGCGGGCTTATTGACAACCGCACGCGCAATACCGATACGCTGTTGCTCACCACCCGACAAGGCCAAAGGGAGTTTATTTTCCTTAGCTAACAAACCTACTTTATCGAGTGCTGCACGAACCCGTCTCGCCACCTCATGCCGACCTACACCCGCGACAATCAAAGGTAACGCTACATTATCAAAAACAGTGCGATCAAAGAGCAACTTATAGTCCTGAAAAATCAAACCTAACTTGCGTCGCAGAAAAGGAATTTGCCTATCATGCATACGACAAATATTTTGCCCATCAACTAAAATCTGCCCTCGAGTGCAACGCTCAATAACCGCCACCAGCTTAAGTAAAGTACTTTTTCCTGCGCCCGAGTGCCCCGTTAAAAAAGCCATCTCGCCTTTATCAAGATGAAAACTAAGGTCAATTAAAGTATCCCCTGCATCGGCATAACGCTTAAAAACATGATCAAAGCTTAACATGACAGATTAATCTTTATCTTGCTTAAATAAGGCATCGATAAAATCTCGAGCATTAAAATCTTGCAAGTCATTAATACCCTCACCCACCCCCAGAAAACGGATAGGTATGCCCGCTTGTTTGGCTAAAGCGAAAATAATCCCTCCTTTCGCTGTACCATCTAATTTTGTTAGGGCAAGCCCTGTCAATTCAACTGCTTTGTTAAAATGTTCCGCTTGCGAGAGGGCATTTTGCCCTGTACCGGCATCTAAAACCAATAACACCTCATGCGGTGCCGTATCATCCAACTTACCGATAATGCGTCTGATTTTTTTCAACTCTTCCATCAAATTTGATTTTGTGTGCAAGCGACCTGCTGTATCAGCAATCAATACATCAACACCTTTTGCTTGCGCCGACTGTACCGCATCAAATATAACCGACGCAGAATCCGCCCCCGTATGCTGCGCCACGACATGAATTTTGTTACGTTCGCCCCAAACTTGCAACTGCTCAACCGCTGCGGCCCTGAATGTATCTCCGGCTGCTAACATGACACTATGCCCTTGCTGTTGCAATCTTTGCGCTAGCTTGCCAATTGTTGTTGTTTTACCTGCGCCATTGACACCCACGACTAAAATCACATAAGGCCCTTCTTTTTCTGGTATTACCAAAGGCTGGCTTACAGGCTCTAATAACTCCAATAGCTGTTGCTTTAAAAGGTCAGATAAGGCATTAACATCTTGCAGTTGGTGTTTTTCAACACTTTCTTCCAATTTAGCAATGATGCCTGTGGTCACATCCATACCCACATCAGCCATTAATAAACTAGTCTCTATCTCTTCCAATAAATCTTGGTCAATCTTGCGATTCGCAAAAGTAACTACCGATAATGCAGCCCCTAAACCTGTGCGCGTTTTTCCAAGCTGTGACTTTAAACGCAAATATAAAGACTCAGGCTCAACTAGCTCAGGAGCAGGTATTTTCACCTCACCTTCAATGATAAGCGTTGGCGGCTCATCCTTCCTTAAGCCTTCAGAAACAACAGAGTCTTCCGCAGGTACAGTAACTCGCTCTTCATCTACAGTCTTATATTTCGCATGAAACCTAATCAATAGCAAAGGCAACATCAAAATCATAGCCGTAAGGCTATGTACTACACCTATCCATGCCGGCATAGATAACTTAACTAGTGCGATTCCAGCCGCAAACTGAACTAGTAATAGCAAGCTTATTGCAGCACCTGCCCAACGTACTGATCTAATACGGCTGCTAGTAGCAGATAACATTAGACCCGTTAAACCAATAAAAACAATAACTGAAAAAATACGGTGCACCCAATGCACAGCGATTTTTGCATCAAAGGATAATGGCGCTAAAAAGTTAAACGCATTAACATAATTTGCTTGCGGCCACCATGAATCTAAACACTGAGGAAACCCACCACAGACTAAACCCGCATGATTTGCAGTGAGCCAAGCACCCAACAATAACTGCAAGCCTAGAACAACAATAGCACTAGAAACAAGCCATGATTTAGTGCCATCATTACGTTTAACGTAGCCTGTTTTACTGTGCAAATAAATATACACAAGCACATACAAAGCAAACGCATTCAGCAGATAATGAACCAGCTGGTTAAGTGCCTGAGTACCCAACCAATGCGCATGCATACCTAAAGGGATTTGCACGGCCACCAAACCAGCTAAAATTAGCGTATAAACAACCAGTTTTAATCGTGCATTTTTTAGCCAAAGGCTACTCAAGATCATCATGCCTAACAGCACAACAATAGTAAAAGCACTTACTGAGTGGATCAAAGCAATGAGCTCATGATTGGCTATATTTTCTTGGCCAAATATTTGCACTACCTGCGTATAACAGCTTAAAAACTCATTACATGTCAGAACTTCAACAGGTACTAAATGCTGATATGCACCAGTACCTGCAAGCAATAAAATAAAAAAACCAACTAAAACAGTAAAAACTCTAAACATACCTACTTACCCAATTTGAGAAATTCTAAGTAACTTTTTCAAGTCACTCTTAACAGCATAAGGGTCGAAACCTGATTTATATTGCATCATCAAATTACCTAGCGGATCCATTAATATTATCATTCCATCAGTAAGCTCCGCTGCTACCTTTTGCTTAATTTTCCCCAACAATGTCGAGCTAGGTTTAACCTTTAATAATCGATCATCCGCATCCCACCATGGCTGAAAGTCTTCCTCTTGGACGCCTTGCACTAGAATTACAGCACGCCTAACACGAGGTAAATCTTTATTAAGCATTAAGCGTAATTGCTTAGTTGCATGAATCGCATCAACACAAAGCTGATTACACCCTTTATTAGGAATAATATTTAAAATAACCCAATGCCCTTCAAGCTCTTTAATATTTTCCACAGAAAAGTCATCTACGCCTATCAGATCACTCCTTTCTGTTGTTACCACAGGAGCAATCAAATCGCCTTTATTAGTTGCCATAGGCTGGAAATCTGGATTTTTAGTTAAATACCAAGCAATAGAAAATGGAATGGCAGTCATTAACGCTAAAATAATAATTGTGCGTTGATTCTTTTTTTGTTGATTATTCATCTTTATATTTTTTACAACTTATCCAAAGTATTAATAATGTTAAGGTAACAGCCAGAGCAAACCATTGCACAGCATAGGCAATATGTTTTTCTGGCGGCATACGAGTATTTATCTGCCAATCCCTTGCATAGCCATCCGGCTGATCAGGCAATAACTGAACCTGAAAATCAAAAATAGGCTGATTAAGCTTTTTAGCAATCTTGACATCATTGATTATTTGTACCACTGAAGGCCAAGAATCGCTGGGCTCATCGGCTCCTGCCAAAACCAGCCCCACCCCTGGAAAGTGATTGAGCATACCGCTCAACACCAACTCACCAGAAGGTGGTTTAAAATCAATATCAGGTAATTTCTGCCTGTCCTTACTCATGGCTACCCAGCCACGATTAACCAAAACCAGTTTATTATTACCTGTCAGCACAAAAGGGGTCAAAACAAAGCCCCCCAATTTACCATTTATAGTTTGATTATCGACTAAAAATTGATGTGCAATATCATAGTGCCCACGCAATTGTACTTTCTTATATCGCCAGTCACCGCCAGCAGCCAACAAAGGAATCAATGCGACCGGTGGTAACAGCATTTTTTCTTGCTGGGCAATCATATGTGCTCGCTTAACTTCCGCCCTATCCAGTTGCCAGAAACCTAAGCGCAACAAAAGAACCAATACAGCAATAAAAACAATAAAAGGAATGAAGTTAATTTTCCAAGTATAGTTTAAAAAACTCAGTTTCATCTGTGATACCTAAAATAAAGCCGATAACATCATCATTACTTAATTAAAATCTTGACTAGGCTTATAATTATAAATCATTGGCTATCTAGCAAATTCATCCGTTCATTAATAGACTATCTTACCACTATGCTAAAAATTCTTATTATTCTTGTCTTCCTAACGATCCTTGCCAGCCTTGGCACAGCTCTCTATCACCTAATAATGCATAAAGAGTCTTCTGCAAAAACAGTCAAGGCATTGACTTATCGCATTGGAATTTCTCTCGTTTTATTTATCTTATTATCTATTGCTTTTATGACCGGCTTAATCCAACCTTCGGGTATCGGCATGCAAATGCACCTACAAAAAGCAGCACAACAACAAAATAGCTAAAAAACCCAAGATAAAACCCAGAAATCATTGCTATTTATCAAGACAAAAAAAAAGCACTACCCATACAGATAGTGCTTTTTTCAGCCAAACTGGATTGATTACATCATATAAACAAAAATAAACAAACCCAACCAGACAACATCAACAAAATGCCAATACCAAGCCGCAGCCTCGAAAGCAAAATGATTTTCAGGTGTAAAATGTCCTTTTGAACTACGGAATAAAACCACAGTCAAAATAATAGCACCGACACAAACGTGAAAACCGTGAAAACCGGTCAACATGAAGAAAGTCGAACCATAGATACCAGAACCTAAAGTTAAACCCATTTCATGATAAGCTTCTTGATACTCAAGCGCCTGGAAAGCAACGAACAAAAACCCTAAAGTGACAGTTGCCGCTAAACCTTTGATTAATTGACTACGATTTTTTTCAATTAAACCATGATGTGCCCAAGTACAAGTCACACCACTAGTTAAAAGAATTAAAGTATTCAACAAAGGTAAACCGAAAGCACCCATAGGCTCAAATTCACCACCGATATCACCCGGTCCATTTGTTGGCCATACAGATTCAAAAGAAGGCCATAATAACCCAGAAGAACGACCTGGACCGTCACCAATGCTTGCCAACCAATCTACTGATAAATTACGCGTGTACCAAAGCGTACCGAAAAATACTGCAAAAAACATGATTTCAGAAAAAATAAACCACATCATTGCCATGCGATAGGAAATACACACGCCTTTGTTATACATGCCTGTTTCACTTTCTGTTGCTTGTAAAGTGAACCAACCACCAATCATGATAATAAAAATTGACAAGCCGACCAGCATAAAAGTAGAACCTGCCGCATTGCCATTTAAGTAGTTTGCAAAACCTGCCAATGAAGTCATCAAACCAATAGTCGCAGCTATCGGCCATGTTGCCTTATGTGGAATGTAATATGCGCCTTGTGTAGACATCATAATCCCCTATTTAGTTAGTAGTATCAAAAAATGTAAGTCCGAATGTTAGCCTTTTATAATGCTCAGGTAAGGCGGGGTTAATCACTATTTTCACTTCTAAGTGCTTAGTTTCACCTGCTTCAAAAACCTGGGTATCAAAACAAAAACACTCGGTATTTTTAACGTAAGCAACTGAAGGTCCCGGAGTAACGCTCGGGTTAGCCTTTGCAGTGATACGCTGATCTGTTTTATTGGTTGCTGTAAAACCCATCTTAACCACTTCACCCGGATGCAATTTAACCTCGTACTTATCAGCCTTAAAGGCTAAGTTAGTACCTGAACCCAGTGAAGTAATAAACTCCAGCGTTATTTCTCTTTGTGTATCAACGGCATAATTTAAAGCAGAAGAGTCTTGCTTAGTTTTCCCATTAATACCGGTTATCTCGCACAAAATATCGTACAAAGGTATCAAAGCAACGGCAAACAAAAACATAACGAACACCAAAAGAACTAAGGCTCGAACTGTTTTTTTATTCTTCTGCTCTAAATCTGCATTCACTAAGAGGTAACCCTTATTACAGCAAAAACATAAATTGAAATTGCAACAACCGCCAAGGCGACTGCAGTCAAAATATTTTTTGTTTTAGTAGTCATTATTTTGCTATCACTTTGCTCATATAAACTAACTATGAGCAAAGGATATAAGCTCCTTAGAAATGTTCAGTTGGAATTTTTTCTGGTGGAGTAGCAAAAGTATGGTATGGCACTGGTGAAGGTAAAGTCCACTCTAAGCCATGCTTATGTGCATCTTCCCAAACTTCATCAGATACTTTTTCGCCTGTACCACCTTTAATTGTATGAATAACAATATAAAGGAATAACAACTGGCTAAAACCGAAAATAAATGCGCCAACACTAGACACCATATTCCAATCAGCAAACTGTACTGCGTAATCAGGAATACGACGTGGCATACCAGCCAAACCTAAGAAATGTTGCGGGAAAAACAAAATATTAACGGAAACAGCCGATAACCAGAAATGCAACTTAGCTAATTTCTCATCATACATATTCCCAGTCCATTTAGGTAACCAGAAATATCCACCTGCCATCAAAATAAATATTGATGCTGGCACTAAAGTGTAATGAAAATGAGCCACAATAAAGTAAGTATCATGATACTGAAAATCAATAGGAGCCAGAGCCATCATTAATCCAGTAAAGCCACCCAGAGTAAATAACACTACGAAAGCAATTGAAAACAACATAGGAGTTTCAAAGGTCATAGACCCTTGCCACATCGTTGCAGTCCAGTTAAAAATTTTAACCCCAGTAGGAATCGCAATTAACATGGTCGCATACATAAAGTACAACTCACCAGCCATCGGCATACCCACAGTAAACATGTGATGTGCCCAAACGATGAATGATAAAAATGCAATAGCTGCTGTCGCATAAACCATAGAGCTGTAACCAAATAAAGGCTTACGTGCAAATACTGGAATAATAGTTGAAGCAACACCAAAAGTTGGCAGAATCATTACATATACTTCTGGGTGTCCGAAGAACCAAAAAATATGTTGATAAAGCACAGGATCACCACCACCCGCTGCATTAAAGAAGCTAGTATCGAAGAAGCGATCAGTCAATAGCATCGTTACCGCACCTGCAAAAACAGGCATAATCGCAATCAATAAGAAAGCGGTAATTAACCAAGTCCAAACGAATAATGGCATTTTCATCAATGTCATTTTTGGCGCACGCATATTGAAGATAGTTGCGATGATGTTAATCGCCCCCATAATCGATGAGATACCCAACATGTGTACAGAGAAAATAGCAAATGGTAATGCAGCACCTGTTTGCAACACCAGTGGTGGATATAAAGTCCAACCCGATGCCGGCGCTCCGCCTTCCATAAACAATGTACTTGCTAATAGCAATATACCACCGACTAACATCCAGAAACTCATGTTATTCATACGTGGTAACGCCATATCTGGCGCACCAATCATTAATGGAATCTGCCAGTTAGCAAAACCAACAAATGCTGGCATTACCGCACCAAACACCATTACCAATGCATGCATCGTAGTCATCGAGTTAAAAAACTGCGGACTCACAAATTGCATACCTGGCTCAAATAACTCGGCACGAATAACCAGTGCCATCATTCCACCAACAAAAAACATCGCTAACGCAAACAATAAATAAAGCGTACCAATATCTTTATGGTTGGTGGTAATTATCCACCTTAAAAGGCCTTTCTCAGGCCCGTGTTCATGATGATCATCATGATCATGTTCAGCTGTTACAGCAGACATACTAATACCTCGTTTAATACTTAAAAAGATTTGCTTCAAACACAATAACGAATGTTATTCGTCATCATCGTCATAAACGACTTCTGGAATCGCTGCTTGTAAAGATTTGATAGCTGAAGGCTGAATTGAATCACCTACTGCATTACCTAAACCATTACGTATAAATGTAGTTACTGCTGCAAAATCAACAGGGTCTAACATTTGCCCAAAGGCAGGCATCATACCTTTACCATTTAGCATTAATTCTATTTGCGCATCAATATCCCCTGTTACCAGCGGGCTATTTGAAATTGCAGGAAAAGTACCCGCCATACCTGCGCCATCAGCCATATGACAAGATGCACAATTATTAGCGTAAACTTTCTCGCCTTTCGCAATTAAATCTTCTTGAGTCCAATCTTGCTCTGCTGCAGCTGCTTGAGCTACTACTTCACCTTTTTGTTCAATAACCCATGCTGCATAATCTGCTTTTTCCATTGCAATAACTACAATTGGCATAAAACCATGATCTTTACCACATAGCTCAGTACATTGACCGCGATATGTGCCGGCTTTCTCAACAGAAGTCCATGCTTCATTAATAAAGCCAGGAATCGTATCTTTTTTCCAGCCCAAATCAGGAACCCACCAAGAGTGAATTACATCAGCCGCTGTAAATAAGAAACGAATCTTAGTATTAATAGGTACCACTAAAGGCTTATCAACTTCCAATAAATAATTAGGTACAGTTCGTGGGTCAATACCAGAATTAAGTTGTCTCGCTTTATTACTCGCTTCATCTAAGCTACTAAAAAAACGAATACCACTATCTAAGTATTCATATTCCCACTTCCACTGCCACCCCGTGACTTTAATGGTCATTTCTGAGTCTTTGGTATCATCCATTTCCAACATAACTTTAGTAGCAGGAATCGCTAATACAATTAAAATAATGGTTGGAATGATAGTCCATATAATTTCCACTTTTGTACTTTCATGGAAATTTGACGCTTTGTATCCTCTCGACTTACGGTGAAAGTAAATGGAGTAAAACATAGCACCGAATACAACGATACCTATGAATACACACACCCACAATACCAACATATGTAGGCCGTAAACATCTTTACTAATTGATGTTACCCCCTCCATTAAGTTAAGAGTGTAGTCCGCCTGAGCTGTCCCTAGGCCATAAGCCATAAGGAGCAGACTGGCGAATAATTGCTTTGTTTTCATCACGGAGTAGCCTCCCCTAAAAGTTAGAAACTGATTGAATGCATTATTACAGTGATTGTAGTCCCAGACTCATTCCCTTACTAGACCTGTCCTTTTTATTCTTACCACAATCAAACTTTTCAATTTTACCGTATGCGCTCTTGCTAAGCTAGACAATCCCGCTGTGTTTTTATAAAAACTTTCTTGCGCGCATAAAAAAGGCCTGTAAAGTTTAACCTCACAAGCCTTATATTTCTTGTTAACCTATTGCATTTTAGCTATTTAATGTACTCTCATAAGCTCGATCAAAAGTAGGAATATGGCTATCTAACCAACCTTTTACTAAAGCTCCGGTATCAGCAGTTACATCACCTTCACCCGCATGGAACTTAGTTTGCAACCCAGCACAAATACCCACTAAAGCATCATGTTCTGCTTTATGTGCTACATAACCCGCATAATTCTTAGCCTGCATTTCTTTTTCTTCATGAGCAAAATGCTCAACTACATAGGCAATCAAATCATCCAACGCACTACCTATGTTACTACGCTCAGCACCGCCGGTAGCCAAATCATATAATTTATTTAACTTATCAAATAATATCTTGTGTTCATCATCAGCAAAGGCAACTTTGGTCTCATGTTGTTCAGCATTCCAAGTAATTAAAGCCATTCTTATCTCCGATTTATTATTATAAGAAAGGCCTTTATACCATAAATACTTTAATGTTATAAGGTTTTATCGATTTTTTCTGCGAACGCTTTAGCATCTAGCCCAACTGCATTAGGTAATACGGCTAATAACGGAATAGCTGTGGCCGCACAAAGTGTCTGTATATTTTCTTTAAGCATCAACATATCTTGCTCCACACAGGATGCAATCCACCCTTTACAAAGCACACCTTTTTGCTCTATTGCTGCAAACGTCAACTTAGCTTGATTAATACAGCCCAAGCGCATACCAACCACCACAATTACTGGCAAACCTAAAGCTTGTGCTAAATCTGCAACATCTTGCTGTGCATTAATTGGCACCAACCAGCCACCAACTCCTTCAACCAGCACAATATCTACACTTTTTTCAAGCTGTTGATACTTTTCGACAATGTTTGCTATATTTACTTCAACACCCGCCTGATCAGCCGCAATATGCGGAGAAACCGGCAATGCAAAAGCGTAAGGATTAATATCTTGATAAGGCAACGCCACAGATGCATGCTCTTGCAATAGCAAGGCATCCTCATTACGTAATTGCCCACCCAACTCATCACAGCCTGAAGCAATAGGCTTCATACCTATAACACTCTTACCCTGATTTTTAAAATACTGCATAAGCGCAACTGTCGTCCAAGTTTTACCAATACCTGTATCCGTGCCAGTAACAAAATAACCTTGCGCCATACCTACCCCTCATTCCTTACTTGAACATAAATTATTTCAAAACTCGCCGTTATTTGACCATCCGCATCGACTGGGTAAGCTGCACACATTGCTTGAATTTGACCTTTACTGGTTAAGGCTTTATTCCGCTGATAACTAACATTATGCGCACCAATTCCTTTAAGCTCGCGCATCAACTCAATAACACTTGCATATTTACTCTGATAAATTCGTTTTTCCAAACGCACATCAACAAACCCCGCTGCCTGCAACTTTGCACTAACCTCAGCTAAAGAACAGAACTCATTCACATGCGGATAATCATCTACCACTGCCCACGCCGCTTTTAATTCATGTAATGCACTTACACCAAAAGTCGAAAACACAAACCGACCCTTAGGCTGAAGTACTCGCTTAACATCAGAAAACATCACATCTAAATTAGCACACCACTGCAAAGCTAAATTAGAAACAATACCCGCAACGCAATTATCAATAAAAGGTAATTGCTCCGCATCAGCACAAATTAACGGCACTTTAGCGCACCCAACTCGCTGCTGTGTTTGTAACAACATAGGCAAAGCAATATCTTAGGCTAATATATTTCCCAAGCCCGCTACATCACGCAATTGCTGAGTAAAAAAACCAGTTCCACAACCCACATCTAACACTAGAGCATTATCACCAAGCGAAACTTTGTTAATTAACTCACGCCCCACTTGCCGCTGCAAAGTTGCCATTCCATCATAGCTTTGCGAAGCCTGACCAAAAGATTGACGCATTTGTTTTTTATCCACCACAGACACAACCATCACGCACCACTCCGAAGCAAAAAATTCCGGACCAACGTCAAAACTTGTTGCTCATGAGAAATAAAAGGAACATGCCCCGCACCCTCTATGACATGCATTTCAATTTGCGGCGCTAAAGATTTGCACTGCCCACCAACCTGCGCAGGCACTAAACTATCATATTCACCTAAAATCATTTGTACTGGCAGCGTCAAAGCAGATAATGCACTTCTTAGATCTGCAGTTTGCAATATCTGCAATCCGCCCATCAAAACCTCTAACTCAGGTACGACACACTCCTGCAATGCCTCCTTAATCTGTTTTAAGCATGATTTCATCTCCGGCATTTCCTTCACTTGCAAGCCCATAAAGCGCAACAAAGTCACCGAAGCATTTTTTTGTATGTTGCTAGCAAAATCCGCCAATATATTTGGCGCTACACCCGACCAATCTTGCGTACTTAAAAAATGTGGGTTACTTGCGATTAATATTAAGGATTTAACCTTATTCGGGTATTTTTCAGCTAGACGCAAAGCGAGCACACCGCCTAAAGACCAACCGACTAAGTGACAAGGCTGTTCAGGCAAAACTAGCGCTAACTCATCAACCAAAACCTCCAAGGTATAAGGTTGAACAGTTTCACTTCGGCCATGCCCAGGCAAATCAAGACAGGTCACTTGCCGGTCTACAGCTAACTGCTCAGCAAAAGCACGCCATAAACCGCTATGCATCGCCCAGCCATGCAACATCACTACTGGCTCGCCTTGCCCGTAGGTCTTTTTATATATATTAATCACTGAGAAATCCCTGCCAAAGCACCTAACAGTTGATCCACATGTTCAATATCATGCGCAGCTGAAAAGGTAATTCGTAATCGGGCACTACCTTGCGCAACAGTCGGTGGGCGTATAGCACTTACCCAAATTCCTTGCTTTAGCAAAGCAGCACTAGCTTGCATAGCTTTCTGGCTCTCACCTAAGATAATAGGCTGAATAGCCGATTCAGAAGGCATTAACTCCAAACCCAGTTGCTCAGCTCCACGCCTAAAATGCGCAATCAACTGATGCAATTTGTCTCGACGCCAACCATCAGCTTGCAGCAATCTCAAACTTGCTCGCGTTGCTGCCGCAATCGCAGGCGGTAATGCAGTGGTATAGATATAAGTGCGCGACTTTTGAATCAAAGTTTCAATTAAAGCCTCAGAACCTGCAACAAACGCTCCACTCGTCCCAAATGCTTTACCAAAGGTACCTATCAATAAAGGCACTTGCTCCTGAGTTAACTGACATTGCTCAACAATACCGCCACCCGATTGCCCCAAGACACCAAAACCATGCGCATCATCAACCAATAACAATGCACCTTGCTGTTCTGCTAATGCAGATAAATCAGACAAGCAAGCTACATCACCATCCATACTAAATACACCATCAGTGACAATCATGGCATTTTGCCCAGCTTCTTGCCCTTGCATTTTTAATTGCAGGTTATGCAAATCATTATGCAAATAGCGCTTAAATTTAGCCCCCGATAGCAATCCGCCATCGAGTAAAGAGGCATGATTTAATTTATCTTCATAAATCACATCACCTTTAGCCATCAGCCCCGCTATCGCACCTAAATTCGCCATATAGCCTGTAGAAAACAATAATGCCCGCTCACGCCCCGTAAAATCGGCCAACTCCTCTTCTAAAGTATGATGTTCACGGCCATGACCGCACACTAAATGCGCCGAACCACTGCCGACGCCATAGCGATCAGCCGCCTCTTTAAAGGATTTAATCACTTCAGGGTGATTAGCCAGCCCTAAATAGTCATTACTACAAAAGTTTAATACTGACTTCCCATCGACCTGTAAATAAACCCCTTGCGCAGAATCTATCACGCGTCTTGAGCGATATAAATCGGCTTGCTTTAATTCCTCCAGCGCTTGCT
>JAUVAA010000146.1 GCA_030591965.1 bacterium | reverse complement strand
CGCTGTGCGGCTTGAATAAGTAATAAATCACCTATTTCATGACCGAGCGTATCATTAACTTCTTTAAAGCGATCTAAATCAATAAAAAGCAAGGCCAGAGTCTGCTTTTCTCTATGGGATTTGATTAGTTCTTGTTCTAGGCGGTCATGAAACATATGGCGGTTAGGCAGGTGCGTAAGCACGTCAAAATTGGCTTGTTGCCAAATCAGCTCGTTGGCTTTTTTCTTTTCAGTGATATCAGAAAATAACGTAACACGCTGTTTGACCTCGCCTGCATCGCTAAAAATAGTGTTAATGGTCATTTGTTCCGCAAAATGATGGCCGTCTTTATGTCGGTTCCATAGTTCACCTTGCCACGTACCTGTAGTTTTGAGTATCTGCCACATTTCTTGGTAAAACTGGGCATCTTGTCGGCCAGATTGGAGTAATTTTGGTTGCTGACCTATCGCTTCTGCGGCTGTATAGCCAGTTATTGTGGTAAATGCAGGGTTAACCGCAAGGACGCGATTATTGGCATCCGTGAGCATCATCGCTTCACTGGTATGCTCATAAACTGTGGCAGAAAGCTGTAAGGAAGCTTCCATTTCTTTGTGTTCGGTAATATCAAAACAAGAGCCAATATAGCCTTCAAATTGATTATTAGCGTCAAAGCGTGGCATGCCGTTATCTAAAATCCAGCGGTATTTGCCGTCATGACGTTTTAGGCGGTACTCCATGGAAAAAGGTTCATGGCGATCGAAGTGCTCTATATAGTAACTAAAGCATCTTTGTAGGTCATCTGGGTGTACCCCTTCAACCCAGCCATTACCATACTCTTGTTCCATAGTGCGTCCAGTAAAATCTAACCAGACTTTATTAAACCAGAAACACAGTTTATCGGTATTAGCCATCCAAATAAGTGCCTGAGCTGACTCTGCGACAAAACGAAAGTGTGCTTCGCTCTGTTGTAGCTTTAAATCGGCTTGCTGGCGTTCAGTTATATCCATGGACACACCAATAATCCCTACCGTTTTACCGTCCGCATCTCGAAATTTAGTTTTGGTTATTTCTAAAGTGTGCTCCTTGTCATCAACAAAGGGCAGCGTTTCTTGAGAAACGTAAGGGGTATCTTGCGCTAAACAGGCTTGGTCTGAGGCTAAGCAATTGCTTGCCATCTCATCGCCTATTAAGCTGTGCAAATCAGTGCAGTTAATAAAGTCATTTTCGGCAATACCTACAGACTTGCAAAAGGTATCATTAACAAAGACGTAGCTACTATCTTTGTCAGAGAGCCAAATGCCGACTGGTGCATTATCAAGTACAGCATGCAGCTTTGCTTCGCTATTTTTGCGTGCTTGTTCGGAGCGCTTTAAGCGATAAATCCAGTAAGTAAAGAGTATAAAGAGTGCCAACATAGCCAAGCTATATTGAACAACAGTCTCGTAGTTGATGCCTTGGGTGACTTTTAAATTGTTCCAGTGATCATAAATACTCGCTCTTTCTTGCTCAGTAATACTGGCCAGCGCTTTTTGCATAATGCCGTATAGTTCAGGGTGCTGTTTAGAGGTGCCTAGGCTAAACTGGCTCTGAAACGAGGTTTGCCCTGCGAGTGATAAATTAAGTAAGTTTGCATTTTTTATGGCATAACTTGCCGCCATCACATCGCCAACAAAGGCATCGGCTCTTCCTGTTGCAACAAGCTGTAGGGCTTCAGGAATGTTTTTAGCGAGAACTAAGGATATTTGAGGGTGATGACGAATAAGAAGTTCTTGTACGTAATGGCCTTTAGAAATAGCGACTTGCTTACCGACAAGTCGCTGTAATGTTGAGATATGGGTGTTGCCTTGTTCTGTAATGATAACTGCCGAACTAGAGATATACGGAGGAGTAAAGTTAAGGTATTGCGCACGCTCTGGTGTTCTAACTAAGCAGGAAAGCATATCTAGCTCACTCTTTTTTGCAGCATCAAGCACGTCATTCCAGGTGTCTTTGTTTTTTATGATATTAAATTTAATGTTTAAACGCTGCTCGATTAAGCGTATAAAATCAGCAGCAAAACCTTGGTAATTGTTGTCTTTATCTAACCACTCATAAGGCGGGAAGGTGCGATCGATACCTAAGTTAATAACGGGGTGCTGTTTGAGCCAGCTGTGCTCTTGAGCTGTTAGATTTAGCTCTGGTGCTGTGTTAGTGGAGGGTATAGCGTGGCTTAAGCTGGTAAATAACAGCAAAAATAATGGGAGGAAAAATGTGGCGCGTAATATCATGACCTATGGGATTCCAGTGAAATTAGCCGTATTTAATGGCGAAATGACAAGAGCATTGTCTAGGTTTAAACTATTCTAACAGGTACTTTAATTAAAGAGTGTTAGCTTATAGTGATTTTGAATGTAAGCGTAAGATATGTAATTTAATTACCTGTGTTTTCTGTGCTTTTATAAAATGCTAAGCTATTTCTAATTAATATCGAATTCAACAGACAAAGCGAATATGACTGATGTAAAACTAAGCGATGAACAATGGCGTGAAAAATTAACGCCAGAGCAATTTGAAGTGTGCCGTTGTAGTGCCACAGAGCCGCCTTTTACCGGTAAATATGTCGATTGCAAAACGGACGGCGTGTATCAATGTAGTTGTTGTGGGCAGGGTTTATTTGATTCTAGTAGTAAATATAATTCAGGTACGGGTTGGCCCAGCTTTTCGGATATATTGTCTGAAAATACCGTTAAAAAAGTGGTTGATAGTTCTCATGGCATGCGTCGCATGGAGGTAGCGTGCAGTGCCTGTGATGCACATTTAGGGCATGTTTTTGAAGATGGGCCTGAGCCAACGGGTTTACGTTATTGTATTAATTCAGCTTCTTTGGGGTTAAAAGAACGATGAGTGATCAGCAGCAAGTTCAACAACTATTAGATTTTATTGATGCCAGCCCTAGTCCGTGGCATGCCGTGGCAACCATGGAGCAGCAATTATTAGTCGCATCATTTAGCCGTATTAATGAAACGGAGCAATGGGCATTAAAGCCTAATGGCCGTTATTATGTGATTCGTGATGATTCTTCGATTATTGCTTTCGTGCTTGGTAGTAAAACACTACCTGAGCATGGCTATAAAATTATCGGTGCGCATACTGATTCCCCCGGATTAAGGATTAAGCCACATGCTTTGCATAAATCGGGTGAATTATTGCGCATGGGGGTTGAAGTTTATGGTGGGCCAATTTTAGCGACTTTTACTGACCGAGATTTAAGCTTTGCTGGGCGAGTCAATTATCGTACTGACTCTGGCGAAATTGCCACCCAATTAGTTCGATTTGAACAGCCTTTGTTGCGTTTGCCTAATTTAGCTATTCATATGAATAGAATGGTTAATGAAGAGGGTTTAAAGTTAAATAAACAAACTGAATTACCTCTGTTATTTGCCATGAGTAGCAAGGAACAATTACCTGATACGCTGTTTTCGGAATTAGTAGCCAAGCAATGTAACCTTGCGGCCGAGCAAATTTTATCTTGGGAATTTAATGTCTACGATACGCAAAAAGGAATGTTTTGGGGCGTAGATCAAGAATTTTATGCCGACAGTCAGCTGGATAATTTAGCCTCTTGCCACGCTGGCTTATCCGCGTTATTAGATGAAACGGTATTGCAGTCAGGGCACACTCTGGTGTGCGCTTTTTTTGACCATGAGGAAGTCGGTAGCGAAAGCACTAAAGGAGCGGATGGTAGTTTCTTGCCGGATGTTTTAGAGCGTATTGCTTTAGTTGTAGGCTTAAATACAGAAGATTATAAGCGCGCTTTAGCCAGTAGTTTTATGCTCAGTGTCGATATGGCGCATGCTTATCAGCCCAATTTTCCTGCGGCTTATGAAACGGAACATCAGGTTTATGTGAATAAAGGGCCGGTGATTAAGCTCAATGCTAATCAGCGTTATAGTTCAGAAAGTGTCTCCGAAGCGATGTTTATGACTTGGTGTCAGCAAGCGAATGTACCTTTTCAAAAATATTCCCATAGAACGGACATCCCTTGTGGCAGCACTATTGGGCCAATGACTTCAGCTAAATTAGGTGTTCGTACTGTCGATGTCGGTTGCGCGATGTGGGCGATGCACAGTATTAGAGAGAGTGCAGGAGCGCTTGATCACCGTTATATGATTGATGTTATGCGTTGCTTTTTTAAGGCTTAAGCGCTGTAATATCATCTCAGCTTTGAGATAAAAAACTCTATGACGACACAGTACAAAATTACTTTCAGTTTTTCCGTAATGATTTTTCTTCTGGCCTTAGGTGGCGGAACTGCTATTTTTAATGCGGTCAAGCTAGCAAATCTGACTGAGGATATGTACAAAGATCCTTTTGTAGTCAGTAATACGGTCAGAGATATTAATATTAAATTGCTTACGATGCATCGAGATATGAAAGATGTAGTCTTATCGGGTAATGAGCGTGAATTGCATAATGCGATAGAAGCCGTTAATGCTATGGAAAAGCAGATATTAAATGACTTAGACAGCATTGCTGTGCAGTTTCTTGGTGATACGGCAATGGTGCACACCGCTTCTCAATCGGTATTAGCATGGCGACCGATACGTGAAGAAGTGATTATTTTGATGCTTGCCGGCAATCAAACTGAAGCGGTATCAATTAATAAAGGTAAAGGTGCTGACCAAGTTCAGCATATTAGTGACGCTACTCAAGCATTGATACACTTCGCCAATACACAGGCTGCTGCATTTCATGATGAAGCAGAAATGAATAAAAGAACCACCTTGTTTTTACTGTCAGTATTGCTATTTTTTTCCATTTTGACTGCTGTTGTTATTTATTTTTATGTGGTCAGAATGTTTACTAAAGTTAACTTGGAATTAATGAGCTATAAGTATCTTATCGATCAAAATATGATGATTAAAACTCTTAATTCAGAAGGCAAAACAACTGAGATTAGTAGTGCGTTTTGTCGCTATACAGGATATTTGAAAGAAGAGGTTATAAGGCAGAAGAATAATTTTTTCTTGGCCGAAGACAATCAAGCTTTAGCTACTAAAATTTGGCGCTCCATACAAACAGGGCATGCGTGGGAAGGCGAATATGCGCTACACAGTGCAGATGGTGAAGATAAGTGGGTGAGTGCAGTGATCGAGCCGGTTCTAGGTGCTGATTATCGTCCCATTGCATACCGCAGTATTGTTCGAGATATTAGTGATAGAAAAGAAGTTGAGGCATTAACTATTACTGATAAATTAACTTCTTTATATAATCGTCAGTATTTTGAGGTTGCTATTAAGCAACAGGTCAGTCTAGCGCGTAGAAATAAACAATACCTAACCTTAGCTATTTTGGATATGGATTATTTCAAAAAGTATAATGAAAAATATGGGCATGAAGCGGGCGATGAAGTATTAGCCGAAGTGGCTGTGTTTTTAAAGCAAACTCTAAGGCGACCTAGTGATTATGTATTTAGAATGGGCGGCGAGGAATTTGGTATATTGATGGCTGGTACGAATGAGCAAGAGTCATTGAGCTTTTTAGAGACCATTAGAGCGGGCGTAGAGGCTTTAAAAATTGCTCATGAATTAAGTTATATTGGCGATTATGTTACGGTTTCTATCGGTTTTCGGACTTATGCCGGCGCTGATATTCCAGCGGATGAGCAGATTTTTATTCAAGCAGATAAGGCACTTTATAGCGCTAAAGAACACAGAAATACTGTTAGAGGCAGTGGTATAGAAGAGAGCAATGAAGCAGAGCTTGAAAGTGTAAGTGCTGAAGTTTGAGGGATTAATTTTATGTGTGTCTTAGGTATACAAATAAATAGATAAACGGAGAAATCTGATATGGAAGCGAAAGTTATTTCTTTACGTCCAGAATATGATGTTACCACCGAACAAGCTGGGAAATTACTCGCACTGCAGCGTGAAATCTTAGAGCAAGTTGCTTTAGACGTGGATTATCGAGAAATTTTAGATGCTTTATGTAAGTCCGCTGAGCAGATAGTCGTTAATGCGGTTGCTTCTATCATGGTTTACGATCAAGCGGGCGAGTCACTTTCTGTGTTAGCTGCACCTTCTATTCCACCAGAGGCGGTGGCGCTTCTAAATGGTTTGGTACCAGGTGAAAGGGCTGGTTCTTGTGGTACTGCGGTTTATCAGAATGAAGCGCAGTATGTAGTGAATACTAGAACTGATGGTAGGTGGTGTGATTTACAGGCCTTTGCCCATGATTTTTCTATTGGTGCCTGTTGGTCTAGCCCGGTCAAAATAGAGAAAGATAAAGCGGTCGGATCTTTTGCCTTATCGAGTTTTGAAGAGAGAACTCCCTCGATATTTTACAAGCAGTTACTAGAAACCTGCGCACATATTGTTGGTATTTTGCTTATAAGACAAGAAAAAGAGCAGTCACTTTTTCACTTGGCACATTATGATCCTTTAACTGGGTTGATTAACCGTGCTTTATTTAAACAAAAACTCAGCTCAGCCATTGAATACGCAGTCACTCAGAATCAGCAGTTGGCTGTATTAGTGTTGGATTTAGATGGCTTTAAAGATGTTAATGACTCGCAAGGGCATGAAGTTGGTGACAAAGTACTGCAGCAGGTAGCCAAGAATATACAAGAGGATTTAGGTGAGGGGCATGTTTTTTCTCGTTTAAATAGCGATGAGTTTGTTATTTTAGCGGGTAGCTTAGGTCAGCCCCCATCAGTTCAGTTGCTTATCGGTAAAATATTAGCGTTATTTAAGAAAAAGATACTTGTTGAAGGTCATGAATTTACCTTATCTATCAGCATAGGTGTCAGTTTATTCTCGGAAGATGGCTTGTCGGCAAGTGATTTAATGCGTAATGCCGATACAGCAATGCATGCAGCAAAAGTAGCTGGGCGAGGTTGCGCACGCTTTTATAATGAAGATTTAACTAATTCTGTTAAATATAAAATGGATTTAATAACGGATATGCACTCTGCGTTAGCGAGGGGCGATTTTTTACTGCATTATCAGCCTCAGTATTGTCAAAGATCCAATAAGCTTGCTGGGGTTGAAGCCTTAGTTCGCTGGCAGCATCCAGAAAAAGGACTTATCCCACCGAATGACTTTATTCCCATTGCTGAAGAAAGTGGTTTTATTCAAGAGTTGGGCTTATGGATATTTACTCGGGCCTGTCAGCAGTGTAAGGCTTGGTGGGATCGCGGTATTCCTGAATTTTCTTTGGCGGTTAATTTATCTGTGAAACAACTCGATGCAGATAATATTCAAAAGTTTCAGGAGATTTTATTAGCGATGAAATTTCCTATTCATAATTTGGAACTTGAAGTTACAGAAAGTTTAATTATGCACCAAGAAAGCCTTGTAGCACTTCATAAGTTAGAGGCTTTAGGTATTCGTATTTCCATGGATGATTTTGGTACAGGTCATTCTTCTTTAGCTCAACTCAAACGCCTCCCTATTTCTAAATTAAAAATCGACCGGTCTTTTGTCAAGGATTTATCCGAAGATGAGAATGATAGAGTCATTGCTAAAACGATTATCGCGATGGGGCATAGTTTGGGGCTGAAAGTACTAGCAGAAGGTGTTGAAACAGTCGAGCAGCAAGAATTTTTAGCGCAAGAAGGCTGTGATTTAATACAAGGCTACTTATTAAGTCGTCCATTGACTGTAGAGCAGTTTAGCGATTTATTTAAGGCAGTATAATAGACGACAATATAGGCTGATGCAGGGCATCTTTCATTTGTGTCTAAAAGTAGTTTACACTTTTCACGATTCAAGCAAACGCGGAGTAAAAAAGCTTTAGCTTTTTCTGTACACAGCAATAGCTAAAGCTATTGCACTCCTGACAAAGTGT
>JAUVAA010000006.1 GCA_030591965.1 bacterium | reverse complement strand
CATGTGCCTGATCAAGATATTCAACAAAAGGAAATTGCAATAAAGAGTCTATCGCTTTTTTATCTAGCGGTATATTACCAAGAGGTGTATTAAAAGCATCCGCACGGGATAATGCAAGACCGGAAAAAGCAACATGATGTGACGGGCCTAATAAAACCACACGTTTAATAATCGCGTGCTGCGAGGCTAAGCGCGCATAGGCCTGGGCCGCACATGCACCAGAATAAATATAGCCCGCATGCGGCACAATGATTGCTTTTGGTGCTTTAGTAGAAGGTGCGACTTGCTTAAGATACCCAGCAAGCATTGCGCTTAATATATTTGGGTTATCAGGATAAAATGAACCTGCGACTGCGGGCTGACGTATGCTTTGCATGATCTTACTCCCCATTATCAATCTCTTTTTATTACCTGTATAAGCCAGTTAATGTTAAATTACAAGAAGCTAGTCTATATTCTAGTCAATTAACGCTACATTGCGACATGATAGGTTTACTCTGAAATAGACCTGCATCAGTAAGCTAAAGCCTGCACTACCTAGGAATATATTGCTACGTAATCTAAAGTACGGAGATTTTCTATGCATACTAAAATCAACTCGGACACTATTGTTGCTACCCACTATTGGCATGACTTAGGTGATGGGCGTATACAGTGTGATCTCTGCCCTCGGTTTTGCAAATTACATGCCGGCCAGCGCGGCTTATGTTTTGTTCGACAAAATCAAGATCAGCAAATTGTTTTAACCAGTTATGGCCGCTCTAGTGGCTTTGCCATCGACCCCATAGAAAAAAAACCGTTAAATCATTTTTACCCCGGCTCCTCAGTTTTCTCTTTTGGCACGGCAGGTTGTAATTTAGCCTGTAAATTTTGCCAAAACTGGGATATTAGCAAATCTCGGCAAATGGACTCCATTATGAGTATTGCTGGGCCGGAAATGATTGCCCAAAAAGCCGCTGAACAGGGTTGCTTGAGTGTTGCCTACACCTATAATGATCCTGTTATTTTCCATGAATACGCCATAGATACCGCTATTGCTTGTCGTGAATTAGGTATAAAGTCCGTTGCTGTTTCTGCCGGTTATGTTTGCCCTGAACCCAGAGCTGAGTTTTATCAATATATGGATGCGGCCAATATTGATTTAAAAGCCTTTACCGAGCGTTTCTATCAAAAAATCACAGGCTCTCATTTAGCCGCAGTATTAGATACTTTACGCTATTTACAGCATGAAACATCAGTATGGCTGGAATTAACCACACTACTTATTCCTGGCGAAAATGACTCTCAGGCTGAACTAGAAGAAATGACGCAGTGGGTCGTGGAAAATTTAGGCCCTGATGTGCCCATGCACTTTACTGCCTTTCATCCCGACTGGAAAATGCGGGATATACCGGCAACACCAGTCGCATCACTATTATTAGCACGCGATATTGCTTTAAAAAATGGCGTTCACTATGCTTATGTCGGTAATGTGCACCATAAACCCGCAGAAAGCACCTATTGCCATCACTGCGGGCAATTATTAATAGGTCGCGATTGGTATCAACTATCAGAATGGAATTTGAATACTAAAGGAGCATGTACTGCTTGCGGCACTCAATGTGCCGGACATTTTTCGGAACAACCTGGAATATGGGGCGCTAAGCGAATGAAAGTTAATATGTCCTAAACTAAGCTGTAGTCCTATATTAACTAGTTAGTGGCACTCAAAACCTGTATTCCGCAAGTTGCATGCAGGCTACATCAGCTGCTGTAGCAGCGAACCACCCCCTAATATACTTATCTAGGAAATATGCCTTATAAATAGGTAAAATACGTTTTGTTTTTAAATTCCCTCTACGTAATCAATATGCTTTTCTCTGTTTATAAATTGCCATTATTTATTGCTTTGTTCGCACTCAACTTGATGTCGCCTCTATTTGCAGCCGATATTAGTGTCCAAACTGACCGTAACCCCGTTAATTTAAACGAGTCATTTCAAATTACTTTTAGCGCCAATGAAAAGCCAGATGGAGAGCCTGACTTTTCACCCATAGAAAAAGATTTTGAGATTTTAAATCAATCGCAACAGCAGTCTACTCAGATTATTAATCTTAAAATGACCAAGTTGATTCAATGGGTATTAACCGTAATGGCAAAAAATTCAGGAACGCTCATGATTCCTGCTATTAATTTCGGGCAAGATAACAGCCAATTTGCAGCCATTGTTGTTAATGAAGTACAAGTAACTGAAAATATCAATGAAGATTTATTTCTACAAGTTGAAGTTAGTAATACCCAGCCTTATATTCAAGAACAAGTTATTTATACTTTAAAGCTATTCCGCAAGGTTAATATCTCGCAAGCCGCCCTAACTGAGCCTAAATTAGCTAATGCAGTAATTGAAAAACTAGGCGAAGATAAAAATTATAATAGCCAATATCAAGGCGATAACTATGTCGTTACTGAGCGTAAATATGCAATTTTTCCGCAAAAAAGCGAACCCATGCGTATTGAACCGCTGACTTTAACAGCCGATGTG
Source organism: bacterium (assembly GCA_030591965.1). Taxonomy (GTDB): domain Bacteria; phylum Pseudomonadota; class Gammaproteobacteria; order Methylococcales; family Methylomonadaceae; genus Methyloprofundus. The sequence continues at coordinate 40,670 of JAUVAA010000006.1, read as the reverse complement.
ATTGTCGCTAGTCAACCACGCTACAACGGCTTTTTTAGTCGGCAAAATACTCGCACTCAACGCATTAGTTCAAAAGCCATCACCCTAGATGTACAAGCTAAACCAACTGAAGCAGCGGATAACTACTGGCTACCTGCTGAACAGGTTTATTTAGAAGAAAAGTGGTCTGCCGATATAGCACAAATGAAAGTAGGTGAGCCAATCACGCGCACGCTAAGCTTACTTATCAAAGGTGCAACCCAAGGCGCTCTGCCTGAATTATATGCTGATAATATGCCAGCCAATGTAAAAGCCTATCCAGACCAGCCTACGTTAAAAGAAACTGCCAAAGACGATAGCATGATCGCCTACAGAAAAGAAAAAATTGCTTTGATTCCAGGGCTCGCAGGCACTTACACTTTGCCCGCCATTGAGATACCTTGGTGGAATACAACAACCAAGAAAATGGAGGTTGCTCGTATTGCAGAGCAAACAATGACTGCAGTTGCTGGTACTAATAATTCTGTAGCACCTCCGCCAAAGGTAGGGCCTGAAACTCCCGTTCCGATAGCTATAGATAATAGTCTGGCAGTGACCGCAAGCTCAGCCGATGAATCACTATGGTTTTGGTTGGCTATATTTTTTGCTGGAGCATGGCTAGTTACATTAATTTATTTTTTATCTAGAAACCGCAAAAAAAGTCAAAAAGGAGCTAGCTCGGCAGTACATGAAAAGGCTGGAACTATAGATAAAACATTGAAAAAAGCGTGTAAAAGTAACGAACCCGCACAAACTAAAGAGGCCTTAATTGAGTGGGGGCGTGAGCAATTTAATCAGTCCAATTTGACTAAAATTGCCGAGCAATGCGCTCCTGCATTACAGACTGAAATTTTAGCTCTGAATGGAATTTTGTATGGCGGAGAAAACAAGGAATGGCAAGGTGAGGCATTATGGACAGCTTTTAAGGAAAATCAGCAGGTAACAACTAAACAAACAACAGAAGCAGAGCCACTGCCTCCTTTATTTAAAATCCAGTAATCCGTATGAAGCTTTGCGTATACGAGATGTTCGTGTTGCCGAGCTTCCCGTATAAAATAGATTCCCGATAAAAAACTCGGGAATAACGCTTAGGATATTCGTCTACAATTTGTGCTTACTACTCAGTTTCCGACTTCTGATCACGCTGCAATAAATTTTGTACCGCACTTAAAGGTGCGAGACCATCATACAATACGTGATGAGTTTGCTCAGTAATCGGCATATCGATACCATGTTTCTTGGCTAACATATAAGTTTCTCTTGCCGCAGAGATACCCTCTACTTCCTGACCAATTTCTTGTATTGCTTGCTCTTTATTTTTACCTTGGCCTAAAGCCAATCCAAAACGCCGGTTGCGTGATTGGTTATCAGTACACGTCAGAATTAAATCCCCTAACCCCGACAAACCCATTAAGGTTTCTTGCTGCCCGCCTAAAGCGGTATTAAGGCGAATAATTTCAGCAATACCACGTGTCACTAAAGCCGCTCGAGTATTTGCACCAAAACCTATGCCGTCAGCAATACCTGCGGCAATTGCAAGGACATTTTTGACTGCGCCACCGACTTGAACGCTGATAATATCAGTCGTTGTATAAGTGCGAAAACGAGGACTGTGCATCAACGCGGCAAGTTCATCAGAAAAGGCTTGTTGAGTTGAGGCAATGGTCACCGCCGTTGGTAAATCTGCAGCGACTTCTTTAGCAAAAGAAGGCCCTGATAAGATTGCCGCCGGTGTTTCGGGAGAGAATACATTAGCCACCGTCTGATGCAGTAATTCACCCGTTTCTGGATTAAAACCTTTGGTTGCCCAAGCAATTTTGACATTCTTAGACACAAATGGCTTTATTTTAAGCAGTGTTTCTTTAAAGGCGTGACTCGGTACTGATATTAAAATAATGTCGCTAAATTGCGCAGCTAATTTTAGATCATCAGTGACCTGTAGTGAATCAGGGAAAGACAAACCAGCAAGATAACGTTTATTTTGTCTATCTCGCGCCAAATTTTGAATATGTTTGGGGTGGTGCCCCCAAAGCATCGTTTGATTACCATTTCTAGCAGCTTGAATGGCTAATGCGGTACCCCAAGATCCGGCACCAAAAATGCTAATTTTGCTGGTCATATTGATTATTAATTTAAAGTTTTAGAGCCTTCTGCTTGTTGAGCTTGCTGCAAATGTTGCGCATATAAAGCATCAAAATTAACAGGAGCTAATAATAATTGCGGAAAGCCACCTTTAGCCACTAAATCTGAAACGACTTCACGTACATAAGGGAATAAAATATTAGGACAGAAACTGCCTACCATAGGCCCCATTTCAGCTTCAGTAAAGCCCGCTAAAGAAAAGATACCTGCTTGCGTTGCTTCAACTAAGTAAGCAACTGTTTCCCCTGTTTTTACCGTAACTGTCACAGTAAGAGACACTTCAAACATTGAGTCTTCTAATGGTGTAGCGTTGGTAGCTAAATTAAAATCTACAGCAGGCTCCCACTTTTCTGTAAACAGTTGTGGTGATGCAGGAGATTCAAAAGAAATATCTTTGGTATAAATTTTTTGGATGGAAAATTGCTTTTCTTGTGCTTGTTTTTCTTCAGCCATGATATTTTAAAGTAGTGTGTGTGGAAGTTAAGTTTATTTTTTGCTAGTGACAATCGGAAGTTTATTTTCTTCCCAAGATTGCATGCCACCTGTCATCAAGAAAATATTTTCAAAGCCTAGTTTAGTTAGTGTTGCACAAGCTGAACCAGAGCGCGCGCCGGTATGACAAACAACAATAACATCGTCTTTTTTATATAACTCGATTTTTTTAAGTTGCTTTTCTATGCTGGCAAGAGGAATAAGAATAGCATCCGCGATATGTCCTTTTTTAAACTCATTGGCTTCACGTACATCCACAATAATCGGATTTCCAGAGTTTAACTTAGTCACCGTCAACATTGGAGAAATAGTTTGATACTTACGCATACCGGATTCAACAATATCTTGAATCAAGAAAAAAGTAACCGCGAAAAAGGCAGTAACAAGCATCCAATGGCTGGAAGCAAATTCGATATATTGGTCTATCATGAGTCTTTATTGGAAAGTTAGAATTAAAAATATAATCGGCATAGATATTATAGCTAGCTCAGATTTTATTTACTTGTCAGTAGACAAATAGCAAATCCAATGGAGCAATATTATAACGATTATTTAGTTGCATTGATGACAAAAAATCTCACGCATCATTTCAATAAGCTTAAGCATGCGCGGGTCATCTATATAGTAGAATACGCGGTTTGCATCTTTTTTAAAGCTTAAAATATCTTTTTCTCTTAAAATAGAGAGATGCTGTGAAATATTACTTTGACTGGTTCCAACTTTTTCCACAATATCTTGTACACTAATCGCTTCAGTCCCTAGGACACAAAGAATTTTTAAGCGTAGCGGGTGTGACATTGCTTTTAAGCACCGAGCCGCCCGTTCTATATCGGCGTCGTCGTATATGTTATGGTTATCTATAGTTTCCATTTAGATGTATTTCCTATTTAACAAAAGATGATTTTTTACGCTTAATAGAAGCTAAGACGATCTTAGCCTATTAGCGCATAAATATGTACTACTATTATACATTAGAAAACTCTAACAATAGCAAAATCAATCCTATTTAGCAATGATTATTATTCGTAACAAAGATATATTACCCTACTAAAAACAACCTATTTTAGACACAAGATAAATTATTTGCACTTAATTTAGGTTCCTGCGGAGATTAAAATGACAAAACCAAAACCTCTCGTATTATTAATTCTCGATGGCTTCGGCCTGAGTACAGAAACTGAGTATAACGCAATTGCTCAGGCCAACACGCCTTGCTGGGATAATTTACAAAAGAATTTTCCGATGACCCAACTCGACTGTTCTGGCCGTATTGTTGGCTTACCTGACCAACAAATGGGCAATTCAGAAGTCGGACATATGCATATAGGCACAGGCCGCTACGTGCCACAAAACTTTTCTCGCGTCAGCGACGCTATTGAAAATGGCAGTTTTTTTACTAATCCAGCCTTATGCTCAGCCGTTGATAACGCATTAACGAACAACAGCACTTTGCATATTCTTGGCCTATTGTCAGAAGGCGGCGTGCATAGTCATATCAGCCATATTCTAGCCCTGCTGGAACTTGCCGCCCAAAAAGGTTTAAAAAAGATTGTCATTCACGCTATTTTAGATGGTCGTGATGTTGCCCCAAAAAGTGCAGAGACCGCCCTAAAAAACCTACAAGACAAGATAAACCAGCTCGGTGTCGGCCGTATTGCCTCAATTATTGGTCGCTTTTACGCGATGGACCGTGACAACCGCTGGGATCGCGTACAAAAAGCTCATAAACTGATTGTTCTAGGCCAAGGAGAGTACACTGAGACCTCAGCAATTGAAGCATTACAAGCCAGTTACCAGCGCGATGAAAATGATGAGTTTGTTGAGCCGACCGTTATCCTTGACGTTCAAGGTAAAGCAACGACTTTAGCTGTAAACGACTCCGTTGTGTTTATGAACTTTCGCGCCGACCGTGCAAGGGAGATCAGCCAAGCGATTACTGATGTAGATTTCCTAGGCTTTGAGCGCGGACATGCTGGCCATCAAGGTGTTTATGTCACCTTAACTGAATATCATGAAAAATTTACTTATCCAGTTGCTTACGCCTCGGCGGAAATAAAAAATAGCTTAGGTGAAGTATTAGCGCAACAAGGGTTATTACAACTGCGTTTAGCAGAAACGGAAAAATATGCACATGTCACTTTTTTTATGAACGGTGGCGTTGATCAGCCTAATACCGGTGAAGACCGCATTTTAGTACCCTCACCTAAAGTAAAAACCTATGACTTACAGCCAGAAATGCATGCCGCCCAAGTAACCGAACATCTAGTAAATGCGATTACTGAACAAAAATATGATGTGATTATCTGTAATTATGCCAACTGCGATATGGTCGGCCATACGGGCAAATGGGAAGCAGCACTTAAAGCGGTAGAAACCATAGACGGCGCACTTGCGAGCATCGTCACTGCCTTAGAAAAAGTGGGCGGACAAATGCTGCTAACCGCTGATCACGGCAATATTGAACAAATGCGTGACGCTCAAAATGGCCCGCAAACGGCTCATACAACCAACCCCGTACCTTTAGTTTATGTTGGTGGCAGAAGAGCTTTAGCTGACGGAGGAAGTTTGAAAGATTTAGCGCCGACGATGCTGGCTATTTTAGGCATAGAACAACCGGTTGAAATGAACGGAAAATCGCTACTTAATTAAATCCTGAAAATTTAACATATACGCACGTGAAAATTACCCTACTTTTATTTTTGCTGTTCAGCCATACCTTAAGTATGGCTGCCAGTAACAAAGATAAAGAACTACACCAAGTCCAAAGCAAAATAAAAACAGTTTCGGGTAATTTATCGCGCTTAAAAAAACAACGAAGCAACGCAAGCTCAGAGTTAAAACGCATAGAAAAACAATACGGGGAAATTTCACGTACCGTTCAACAACTAAGCAAACAAGTTAAACAAAAACAACGACGCATTAACGAAATACACAAGGAATTAAAAGTACAAAACCACTGGCTAGGCACACAAAAATCACACTTAGCAGGGCAAGTAAAAGCTGCTTACGCGCTAGGACGCCAAGAAGAATTAAAGCTTCTGTTTAATCAAAAGGATGGTAGTCGCTCTAGCCGCATAATGACCTATTATCAATATTTCAATAATGCGCGCTTAGACAAACTACAACACATCAATAATAGCCTAGAACTTTTAACGACATTAGAGCAAGAAAAGCAATTAGAAATGCAACAAGTTGCAGATTTAATGAACAATAAACAGCAACAGCAAGCTCATTTAAAAGAAACATCAGCAGAACGTAAATCCCTTTTAGTTAAAATCAAAAAAGACTACCGAAGCAATGCCTCGAAATTATCTAGGCTAAAAAAAAATGAGAAGAAATTAAAAGGACTTATTACTTCATTGCAGCAAAACCTACAGGACACCGAATTACCCGAACATACAAATCAACCCTTTTACAGTTTGAAAGGTAAATTACCTTGGCCTGTTTCAGGAAAACTTATTAAATCCTTTGGCAACCAGCGCTCTGATAGCCAGTGGGATGGAGTTTTAATCAAAGCAAAAGAAGGCAAACAAGTACAAGCGATTGCTCATGGTCAGGTGATTTTTTCCAATTGGTTTAAAGGCTATGGTTTGTTAGTAATCATAAAACACGATAAAAACTATATGAGTTTATATGCCTTCAATCAAAGCCTGTACAAAGAAAAAGGGGGCTGGGTCGAGGCAGGCGACACCATAGCAACAGTTGGGAAAAGTGATGGCCGAGAGGATGCCAGCTTATATTTCGAAATACGCAAAAAAGATAAGCCACTTAACCCAAAAAAATGGTGTAAAAAAAGGCGTTAAATTCTCATCGATTACACTGGTAAAGCTTGAGCAACGACAAGACAACAGAATTTTTACATTACTTGTCTTTATATTGATATAAAATGTATCGGAACTAGAATTCATTTGGATGTTATATAACGGAGTTTAAAACGCGTGGTTAATAAAAAAAATATTTTTATATTATTTATAGGCTGTTTTCTAGGCATCTTTCTTTCGACTGCTGGCACAGTACTCGCAGATAAAGATGCTGAGCCGCAAGCAGTTACTTTACCTTTTGAAGAACTGAGAACATTTACCGAGATTTTCGGACGCATCAAACAAGATTATGTTGAAGAAGTTTCCGATAAAGATTTATTGGAAAATGCGATCCGTGGCATGTTAGTCGGCTTAGACCCACACTCTAGCTATTTAGATACTGAAGAATACCAAGAGCTAAAAGTTGGTACTACTGGCCGCTTTGGTGGCTTAGGCATCCAAGTAACGATGGAAGATGGCTTTGTTAAAGTCATTTCACCTATAGATGAAACGCCCGCACAACGCGCTGGCATTCAGTCAGGCGATCTAATTATAAAACTAGACGAAAAGCCGGTAAAAGGCATGACTCTGACCGAAGCCGTTAAAATAATGCGCGGCGAAGTGGGTAGCGACATAATATTAACTATAGTACGTAAAAGTAAGAATGCACCTTTTAACGTAACCTTAACTCGAGATATTATTAAAGTAAAAAGCGTGCGCAGCCGTACCCTAGAAGATGGCTTTGGTTATGTACGCATTAGCAGTTTTCAATCACCGACCGGTGCTGCCGTTAAAAAAGCGATCCAAGAACTTAAAACAGCGAATGGCGGCGCATTAAAAGGCATGGTACTCGATTTACGTAATAATCCTGGCGGCGTTTTAGACGGCGCAGTTTCGGTCAGCGATACCTTTTTAAATTCAGGTAAAATTGTCTATACAGAAGGACGGATTAAAAATTCGCAAATGGACTTTAATGCTAGCCCTGGTGATGAACTGGATGGCGCACCGTTAGTTATTTTAATTAACGCTGGATCTGCGTCCGCTTCTGAGATTGTCGCTGGTGCATTACAAGATCATAAACGCGCCATTATTATGGGCACTAAGTCTTTTGGTAAGGGTTCAGTACAAACAATCTTACCTACCGGTAATGGCGGGGCGGTAAAAATTACTACTGCACGCTATTTCACGCCATCTGGACGCTCCATTCAAGCAACAGGTATAGAGCCAGATATAGCGCTTGATCGCCTTAAATTAGAAGCACTAGAAGCGGCAAAGTTCCAACCTGTTAAAGAAGCTGACTTATCTGGCCACTTAGAGAATGGCAATAAAAAGAAAAGCGATAAAAAAGCAGACAAGAAAACAGAAAAACCAGAAGATGAGAAGGGTGTCGATATTCGTGATTACCCACTAAACGAAGCACTTAACCTATTAAAAGGTATTGCCATTTTCAGGTAAATCTTGATCTGTTATTGTTTATGAAAAACTCAGTTAGCCCAATAAAAACTTGTTTCTATTGGGCGCTGAGTTTTTTTATGCTCGCTAGTTTTAGCTTGCAAGCCAAGGAACAAGCAAGAATAGCTCTCATTATCGATGATATGGGCATACAAAAAGATCTCAGCTTAAGCGCCCTGCAACTGCCTGGTGCGGTAACTTATTCATTTTTACCCTTTACTGCTCATACTCAAGCATTAGCCAATTTAGCGCACCGACAAGGCAAAGAGTTGATGCTGCATGCGCCTATGCAGGCAATAGAGCTAGAAGAACGAGAGAGACACGAATTGAGTGCAGATATGGGCGGCAGAGCATTTGAACGTTTATTTATTCGCCAATTACAAGATATTCCACATATTGCAGGCGTGAATAATCATAAAGGCAGTTTGTTAACACAAAATTATCCGGCAATGACCCATATAATGCAGCTAATTAAAGCGCAATACGGTAATGCTCTATTTTTTGTGGATAGTAAAACCGCGCCCGCAAGCGTGGCTCAAAAAGCGGCAACAGACTTTGGCTTAGCAACCATAGGGAGAGATGTTTTTTTGGATCACGGTGACCCAAGTCAAATAGTAATTAGACGCCAATTTAGAAAGCTGATTGCTCTAGCTCAGCGTCATGGAAAAGCTTTAGGTATTGCTCATCCTCGCGTCAATACCTTGGCTGTACTACAAGATGAACTGCATAGAATTTCAGCTTATGGCGTGCAGTTAGTCCCTGTTTCTGAGCTAGCCTTTGCTACCAACAAAAAAGCGCCACACACCAAACCCGAAGAAGAATTGAAAATACCTGAGTTGGGCGAATACGATATATTCTAAAATATTAATAATATAGTAGAGCGGACTTTAGCCCGCTTTTTTAGCAATGGCGGACTAAAAGTCCGCCCTACCCTTTATTACGCGACAGAATCTTGATACTGAACAGAAAAATCATCCATAGAAGCAATGACTTCCAGCGCACTATCTTGATCATTTAACTCGAAACTACTTACCCCAACACGGCTCAGATAAAATACCTGATCGCGCATAAAATCACCACTAACGCGAATATCACCGGTAAAATCAAAACGACTACGCAATAATCGCGCATGCGTAAAGGCACGCCCATCAGTAAAAACGGGAATATGTAGTTCAATAAGCTGAAAATGCTTTAAGTCAGCAACAATCTCTTCAACTACCGCACCAGACTCTAGACGCAAACCCAGAGCATCTTTTCGATTGATAAGATCAACCCCTTCTTTGCGCCAGCGAGCTTGTGAAACAATATTAAAATCTGCATTCAGTGGCGCATCATCAGCGATAAATGCCCAGCTATCTTGAGTCACTTGTTTGTCTTTAATGAGTTGCATAGACTCTCTCCTTAAATGGATTCATGCCAACACGTCGGTAAGTTGCCAGAAAAGCTTCGTCTTCATTAAGACGTTGCTCTAGGTAAACTTCCAGTAGCTTTACGACTACAGGTGTAATCTCTTCTTTGCTCACAGAAGGCCCTAAACGATCACCAATAGCCGCATCATTTTCTGATGAGCCACCTAATGTGACTTGGTACCATTCCTCACCCTTCTTATCCAGACCTAAAATGCCGATATGACCCACACTTTGATGCGCACAACCATTCATACAGCCAGAAATATTGATTTTTATATCGCCTAAATCATGTACATAATCAATCGAGTCCAAACTTTCGTTGATCTCTTTAGCAACGCCAATTGAACCAGCCAGTGCTAATCCGCAGTAATCTAAACCAGGGCAACAAATGATATCTGTTGCTTTACCAATATTGGGCGTTGCTAGTTTTAAGCTTTCTAGCTTTTGCCACAAGACAAATAAATCCGCTTGTTTAATATCCGCTAAAACTAAGTTTTGACGGTGTGTTGTCCGTACCATACCAAAGCTGTAATCATCCGCTAAACCGGCAATTGCATCAAGCTGAACATCGGTGCAATCTCCTGGCGGACTATCTGGCGCTTTTAAAGAAATATAAACAGCACGATAGCCGTCTATTTTATGCTCAACCGTATTATGCTTAACCCAAGTTGCAAAGCGACTATCTTTAGCTAAATGTTCGGCATAACAGGTATCTTGTGCTGCACCTGCCTGGTAAACAGGCAATGCAAACTGAGCTTGCATTGCAGTAATATGCTCCGCTGGAATAGCCAGTTGATCTTTAATTAAACCCCATTCAGCATCAACTTGCTCGCTAAATGCAGCTAGGCCAGTTTCTCTTACTAAGATTTTAATGCGCGCTTTATATTTATTATCACGACGCCCATTTAAGTTGTAGACTCGCACGATAGCTTCTAAATAAGAGAGTAGATGCTCTTTTTCCAGAAAAGGCTTAATCATTTGGCCAATCACAGGAGTACGACCTAAACCGCCACCAACAAATACTTTAAAACCAACGACACCTTGCTCATTTTCAACTAAATGCAAGCCAATATCATGGAATTGTGTCGCTGCGCGATCAAGTTTTGCACCACTAACCGCAATTTTAAATTTACGTGGCAAATAAGCAAACTCAGGGTGCAAAATAGTCCATTGACGAATAATTTCGCAATAAGGGCGTGGATCTTCTATTTCATCTTTACAAACACCGGCCAACTGATCAGAGGTTGTATTTCTAAGGCAGTTACCACTTGTTTGAATGGCATGCATTTGTACGCTTGCTAATTCTTCAAGAATATCAGGCACTCTTTCGAGTGCGGGCCAGTTAAATTGGATATTTTGACGGGTCGTAAAATGGCAGTAGCCTTTATCGTAATCACGCGCAATAGACGCTAATTTTCTGACTTGATCGCTAGACAACAAGCCATAAGGACCAGCAACACGTAATAGTGGCGCATGAGTTTGGACATAAACACCATTCATTAAACGTAATGCACGGTATTTGTCATCAGGAATTTCACCTTTTAAAAAACGCTCAGTTTGATCACGAAACTGGGTGACGCGTTCATCAATAATTGTTTGATCTTTATCGGTATATTGATACATAGAAATGCACTTATGTAGGCGGGTTGCGCTGAAACTTTTATGATATACCGCCAGCGATTAAATGACAAAGTTAATTGGTTAGTGATATTATTGCCGGTTGAGTTGCACCATACTTAAAACAATTAAAAATAATTTATAAATTAAGGGTTAGGGGGTCGTTTTGTTACGTTTATTATTCATTTTTGCTGCACTGATGGGCATGCCACAGCTAGCAATGGCCGAGGAAGCCATTTCTAATTTGGGCTTAACCGGAACTGAGCGAGGTATTTATACTGTTCTGATCTTTATCATCGCCTATGGCTTTGTTATGGCTGAAGAATTCACTGGGCTACGTAAATCTAAGCCTGTTATTATTGCTGCGGCCGTTATTTGGGCGCATGCGGCTGTTTTAGCCGCTGAAGCGGGTGTTTCTACTGAAGCCTTACATGAAGCATTTGAGTTCAACTTAAAAGAATATGCGGCATTAATGCTGTTCTTATTAGTTGCTATGACTTACATCAATGCCATGGCTGAACGTAATGTGTTTGAAGCCTTGCGTTCTTGGATGGTTAGAAAGCAATTCGGCTACAGACAGTTGTTTTTAATTACGGGTGTAGTTACTTTCTTCTTATCAGCGATTGCAGATAACTTAACCGCTGCTTTATTAGTTGGCGCGGTAGTATTGGCGGTTGGTAAAGACAACGAAAAATTTATTGCTATTGGTTTTGTTAACTTGGTGATTGCCGCTAATGCGGGTGGTGCATTCAGCCCATTTGGTGATATTACTACTTTAATGGTATGGCAAGCTGGTTATGCTGAATTCTTTGATTTCTTCAACTTATTCATTCCATCAGTGGTTAACTATGCTGTCCCTGCTGCTATTATGTATTTTGCTGTCCCTGATGAGCAGCCGCCTGCTACACATGAAGAAGCTGTTGTTTTAAAACCAGGCGCAATTCAAGTGTGTGTCTTATTTGTATTAACTATTGTTACTGCAGTAAGCTTTAAGCAAGTACTACATTTACCGCCTTTTATGGGTATGATGGCTGGCTTGGGTGTGCTAATGGTTTATGGCTATAGACTACAAACACTCTACAAATCACATGGGAATGATGGACGACATAGCTCTTTTGATATTTTTGATAAAGTTCGCGATGCAGAGTGGGATACCTTATTCTTCTTCTTCGGTGTAGTTTTTGCTGTGGGTGGTTTAGGTTATATCGGTTACTTAGAGTTACTATCTGAAGCGATGTACGATGGATTAGGTCAAACTCCAGCGAATATTCTTGTCGGTGTGATGTCTGCGATTGTTGATAATATTCCAGTAATGTTTGCGGTATTAAGCATGAACTTAGATATGGATTTATATCAGTGGTTATTAGTGACGTTAACAGCTGGTACAGGCGGATCAATGTTGTCTGTTGGTTCTGCAGCTGGTGTGGCATTAATGGGTTCTTCTAAGCATAAATACACATTCTTTAGTCATTTAAAATGGACTCCTGTGATTGCTGCTGGTTATGTGGCAAGTATTGTTGTGCATTACTTGGTCAATGGTTAAAGCCTAAGGCAGTCAGTTTAAAGCTGAATGCTTTATAGAAGGGAGTAGAATGCAAATTCTACTCCCTTTTTTTGTGTTATATCCTTATTGAAGGGGCTTTTAGCCGCGATATAATTGCCTTATGTCGCGACTAAAAACTCCTCCCACTGAAACCTAGACTAGTATTTTAAGCCGGTACAGTTTATGTAGGGTATGCGCTGCATACCTTGTTACACCGAAAGGTACGCAGCGCGTATCCTACCTTAATGTTTCGCCTTAAGTGTAAGCCCGAAACTTTTACAAACAATGCCTGGATATTTATGACTGAACACAGCTGGAAACAAGCCTTTTCTGCTTACCTACAACCACGAGTATTGGGCATGTCCTTTCTCGGCTTTTCCGCTGGGCTGCCTTTTTTATTAGTATTTTCCACCTTATCAGCATGGTTACGCGATGCTGGCGTCACCTTATCTGTTATCGGTTTTTTTAGCTGGGTAGGCGTCACTTATTCAATCAAAGTGGTTTGGGCACCTGTTGTCGATAGCCTAAAACTTCCTTTTTTAACGCATTTACTGGGCAAGCGTCGTAGCTGGATGCTGCTTGCACAAATCGGTATTGCTGCCGGATTAATGGCTTTAGCCGAATTAAATCCACAAACACAAATTGAATTAATAGCAGGCGTAGCGGTATTTATCGCGTTTTGTTCTGCCACACAAGATATTGTTATTGATGCCTATCGTATTGAAGTAATACATCCCGAATATCAAGCAGCGATGGCCGCTATGTACGTCTTTGGCTATCGCGTTGCTCTATTAGCCTCAGGTGCTGGCGCTTTTTATATCGCTGATTTTATTGGCTGGAATGCCGCCTATTCAGCAATGGCATTACTAATGTTTATTGGCATTACAACAACTATGCTAATTCGCGAACCCAAGCGCCAACAAGATGCCAAAACAAAAGAACTAGAGCATAAAATTGAAAACGCCTTAGGTATTCATGAGAAAAAAAGCTTACTAGCGAGGTTGAGCGCTTGGTTTTCTGATTCAGTCATCAGCCCTTTTGCAGAATTCTTTATACGCAGCGGTAAGCTAGGCATCTGGATTTTAAGCTTGATTGCTCTATATAAAATGAGCGACATCACCATGGGCGTGATGGCCAACCCCTTCTATTTGGACTTAGGCTTTAGTAAGCAGGAAATAGCTGATGTGAGTAAGATATTTGGCTTTTTTATGACTATCTTTGGCGCGTCATTAGGCGGCCTATTAGTAATTCGTTACGGCCTTATGAAACCGCTTTTACTAGGCGCAATACTCGTTGCTGCGACTAACTTACTATTTGTACTGTTAGCACTATCCGAACCAAACCTTAAGCTCTTAGCCTTAGTCATTAGCGCGGATAATTTAAGTGGCGGTATCGCCACCTCAGTGTTTATCGCCTATTTATCCAGCCTAACCAATACTGCCTACACAGCGACACAATACGCGCTATTTAGCTCACTAATGACCTTACCCGCTAAATTATTAGGCGGACTATCAGGGCTAATTGTTGATGGTTATGGCTATCATATGTTTTTCCTCTACGCCTCTTTCGCGGGCTTACCTGCGATCATACTGGTAATACATTTAATGCGCTTACAGCCTAAGCAGGAACAATAAAATAAGAGGTAAATTTTTTGTGGGAGTGGCTTTAGCCATGATTAAGCACCGATTTGAGGAGATAGCGCTTTAACTTGTATCTTATAAATAACTAACATCCTGCGCCCCCTTAATCCAGAGGTATCTACACAACTTTTTGACATTAAAATACAACGAGTTGCAAATCAAGACAGCCTCCCTCTCCTGCTGGAGAGGGGGGATAAAATCAAGGTTTTATCTACCTCCCTTCATCCAGCCTTCTCCCTCTGGAGAAGGCTTTTAGATTTGTGTGGATACCTATACGCCCTTAATTACAGTGCATAATCATAATCAACAATCAAAGGTGCATGGTCTGAAAATCGTTCATCTTTGTAAATGGAAGTACTCAAAACTTTATCTTTAAGTTGCTCACTAATCACATGATAATCAATACGCCAACCGACATTTTTAGCCCAAGCCTGCCCTCTATTTGACCACCAAGTGTATTGATCCGCTTCTTGATTAACAAGCCTAAAAGCATCATGCCACGACTCTTGCTCAAATAATTGCGTCATCCAAGCGCGTTCGGCAGGTAAAAAACCTGAATTTTTCTGGTTAGCTTTCCAGTTTTTTAGGTCTATTTCTTTATGAGCTATATTCCAATCACCACACACCACATAGTCACGTCCATCATTAGCGCGCGCTTGCAAATACGGCATAAAACGTCCCATAACGTCGTATTTAAAGGCCTGCCGCTCCTCTTTGGAGGAACCAGAAGGGAGATATAAAGAGATAACACTAAGGTTGCCGATTTGCACTTCTAGGTAGCGGCCTTCGCTGTCAATATCGTCAAAACCCATGCCCTCGATAATTTTATTTGGCTTGTGTTTACTGTAAATAGCCACTCCACTATAGCCCTTTTTTATAGCGCTATGATAATAGCAATAATAACCTTCGGGATGAAACACATCCGCTGTAAGCTGGTCAGGCTGGGCTTTGGTTTCTTGAATGCAAACAACATCTGCATTTTGCTGTGCGAGCCAAGGAAAAAAACCTTTGCGCTCTGCAGCGCGAATTCCATTAGTATTTACTGTTATAATACGCATATTTATATAATCGTTACTTGCAGACATTTCGTTAAAGAAGTATTATACTCTGTTCAAAATTGTATGTTAGTCGAATTTTAGACGTATTAAAGGTCACTATGAAACCAGAAATTCACCCAGAATATAAACAAATAACCGTTACTTGCGGTTGTGGTAACGAGTTCACTACAGGCTCAGTCTTAGGTAAAGATTTACATATTGAGGTATGTTCAGCTTGCCACCCATTCTATACAGGAAAGCAACGCGTCGTTGATACGGCAGGTCGTGTAGATAAATTCCGTAAGCGTTATAGTAAATAAGCTATTTTTCGCTTCACGGAAAAGCATTAGGAAACAATCAATGACACAAGACACATTCACCATAAAAGATAACTCCACAGGAAAGGAAGCTGACTTTCCTTTACGTAGAGGAACTATTGGTACGCCCGTTATTGATGTAAGTACGCTACATAAGCAAATGGGTCTATTCACATTTGACCCTGGCTTTATGTCAACAGCCAGCTGCAAAAGTTCGATCACTTACATTGACGGCGAAAAAGGTGTCTTGCTATATAGGGGCTACCCTATAGACCAATTAGCTGAAAATTGCTCATTTCTAGAAGTCGCTTATTTATTAATGAATGGCGAACTAGGGAATCCAGTAGAACAAGCTGAATTTGAGCATGAAATTGGTCAGCACGCGATGCTTCACGAAGCAATGCGTAACTTTATTGATGGTTTCCATTATGATGCTCATCCTATGGCTATGATGGTTGGAATCGTAGGTTCTTTATCTGCTTTTTATCATAGCGAATTAAATATGGATGACCCTGAGCATCGCCGCATTTCAGCGATGCGCATGCTAGCAAAGATGCCGGTTATTGCAGCCGCCTGTCATCGTCACTCTATTGGTTTTCCCTTTGTTTATCCTCGCGCCGACCTGAGTTACTGTGAAAACTTCCTAAATATGATGTTTTCTTTGCCTTCTCAGAAGTATATCGATAAAGATAATTATATTAGCCCAACGGCTGTTAAAGCGTTGAACCTATTATTTATCTTGCACGCGGATCACGAACAAAACGCCAGCACCTCTACTGTGCGCTTAGCCAGCAGCACCGGCGCTAATCCTTATGCATGTATTGCAGCAGGTATTGGTGCGCTTTGGGGACCTGCTCATGGTGGAGCCAACGAGGCCGTATTAAGCATGCTAGAGGAAATCGGCTCAGTTGATCGAATTCCTGAGTATATAGCTAAAGCTAAAGATAAAAACGACCCTTTCCGATTAATGGGCTTCGGGCACCGAGTTTATAAAAACTTTGACCCCCGGGCGACAATTATTCGCAAAGCATGTTATGAGGTTCTTGAGCAAATGCCAGGTAATGATCCATTATTTGAGCTTGCTCTAGCACTGGAAGAGTACGCATTAAAAGATGAGTACTTTATCGAGAAAAAATTATATCCGAATGTTGATTTTTATTCTGGCATTATTTATAAAGCCTTGAATATCCCTGTTGATATGTTCACCGTAATGTTTACCATTGCTCGCACATCTGGCTGGGTATCTCACTGGCTAGAAATGATGGCCGAACCTGGACAACGCATTGGTCGCCCAAGACAGATTTATACAGGGAAAGACTTCCGAGATTTTGAGTCTCAAAAGAAATAATCCATATCTTCTAAAAAGCAGCTATCAGCTGCTTTTTTTATACCCAAAAATAACCACCCAAGCTCTCTAAAAAATTAGCGATTCGTAATAATCTGCTTGCGATTGAAATTAACGCGCCTACTAAAACCTCAAGAATAAGTCACAACCCATATCCTATCTACACAACTCACTCTCCATCAAAAAAGAGCTGAACTGACTAAAATAACGCCAAAACCGCACAATATTAATAAGTTTTGACTCGATGGAATAAGGTATAATTAACGGTTTTTTACAATAAAAATAATAATAATTTTTTACTAGAGGTCTTTAGGTATGTGTTGGAGTGGGGAAGCGTCAGGGGTTTTAGCGACTGTTGGACTGGCAACAGCAACTTATGTTGCACTAAAAGGGGAGTCTAAGGAGTTATGGATTCCATTAACATATTTTGCATTAATGGAGCTGTTACAAGCAGCGACTTATGTCTACATAGATGACTGTAGTTCCCCGCAAAATCAAATACTTACACTGTTTGGCTATCTCCATATTGCCTTTCAACCATTCTTTGTCAATATGGTGGCAATGTATTTCATTCCCGAGAGCGTCAAACTAAAAATAAGAACGACAGTTTATACCTTATGTGCAGTTGCAGCCTTAGCTATGATTGTAAAAATGTTCCCGTTCGCATGGGCAGGTTTATGTAATATTGGTCAGGAAGGTTTCTGTGGCGAGCAAATTTGTTCCGTTTCAGGCGCATGGCATATTGCTTGGCAGATGCCGCTAAATGGCATTATGTCTGATCCCGTTTCCTGGCTACCAGGATTTGAATGGGGCTTACATGGCTTTGTCTATATTTTAATCGCCTTTTATTTACCTCTTATTTATGGATCATGGCGATTTGTTGGCTTTCATTATTTAATCGGCCCGATGATTGCTGATTTAACGACTGACGACCCTAATGAATTTTCAGCTGTTTGGTGCTTATTTTCTATTGCTTTATGCGTTTCGGTTATTAAATCACCGATTAGGAAATATTTACATGTTAAAAAATGGCCTTACTATCAACGTACGGTCGGTGATGCTTTGTAGTTTGCGTAAGCATCATGACACAGCAAAGCTATTAGCTAAAGGCTAATAGCTTTTTATAGGCTGAGTAGGGCAAAGTGATTTAAGTAGTCGCTTTGCAATACTCAGCCTTTCGTTTTTATAATAATAACAATTTTTTTATTCGAGGTTTGGTATGTGTTGGAGTGGAGAAGCGTCCGCAGTTTTAGCAACAATTGGACTGGGAACAGCCGTCTATGTTGCCTCTAAAAGAGAGTCCAAAGAACTTTGGATTCCGTTAACTTTTTTTGCGTTAATGGAACTATTACAAGCCGCGACTTATGTTTATATTGATGAATGTAGCTCGCCAACCAATCAGGTACTCACGCTCTTTGGCTATCTACATATTGCATTTCAGCCATTTTTTATCAATATGGTCGCGATGTACTTTATCCCTGAAAGCGTTAAGCTAAGAATCAGAACAACGGTTTACACTTTGTGCGCAGTCGCTGCATTAGCAATGATCGTTAAAATGATGCCATTTGCATGGGCTGGACTTTGCGTTATTGGTACCGAAGCGGTTTGTGGCACACAAGTATGCTCCACGTCTGGCGCTTGGCATATTGCATGGCAATTACCCTTAAATGACATTATGTCCCCCCCAGTTTCTTGGCTCCCAGGATTTGAAGGTGGCTTACATGGTTTCGTCTATCTTTGGGTCGGATTTTATATGCCATTTCTTTATGGGTCATACCGCTTTGTTCTGTTTCATTTACTGGTCGGCCCAGTACTTTCAGATGCATTAACAGACGACCCAAATGAGTTTGCTGCAGTCTGGTGTTTATTTTCTATCGCCTTATGTGTCTCGGTTATTAAATCGCCTATTAGACAATATTTACATGTTAAAAAATGGCCTTTTTATCAACGCACCATTGGTGATTCTTTATAATTGCAAACGGAATTAGCACAAAAAACCTGCGCGGAGTTTTTATTCACAAAAACTCCGCTCTTATTCTACTTACGAATAAAATAAGCAATTGCCTTTTGCTCTAGCTGTGCTAAAGTTTTTATAATTTCTTTATTAGCAGCCCTCCTCTTCTATGTTTCTTTTATCTCGCAAGCTTCAATTAATTGCCGTTGCCTCGGCATTAAGCCTATGTACGCTACCCGCTAATGCTGACACTCTTTCACAAGCCATAAAGACAGAAGCTGCAATCCATACCGGCGCTGTTAAATCACAGTCTAAAATTAATACCTTAGATGACCGCACGCGCAAGATGTTAGAGCAGTATCGTTCGGCAACCCGCCAAACAAAGACCTTGCTCACTTATAACGCGTATTTAAAAGACTTACTCAATTCTCAAGAAGCAGAAAAATCCTCCTTAGAGCAACAATTGCAAGAGATTGAAGTTACTCAACGCGAGATTGTGCCTCTGATTTTAAATATGCAAAATAGCCTAGAACAGTTCGTCCAGCTTGATTTACCGTTTTTACCAGAAGAACGTCAACAACGTATTGCTAGCCTAAAAGACATGATGACCCGTGCCGACGTGACTAATGCAGAAAAGTTTCGCCGCCTAATCGAAGCTTATCAAATCGAAAATAGTTACGGCAACACCATCGAAGCTTACCGCGCCAATATCGAATTAAATGACGCAATTAGCTCGGTAGATTTTTTACGCCTTGGCCGTGTTGCTTTGTATTACCAACGCCTTGATGGCAGTGAAACTGGTTTTTGGAATAAAACTGAAAAACGCTGGGAACCTTTAGCTAATGAATATCGCAACCCGATACGCCAAGGTTTACGTATTGCGCGCAAAGAAGCAGCAC
This sequence comes from bacterium, assembly GCA_030591965.1. GTDB lineage: Bacteria > Pseudomonadota > Gammaproteobacteria > Methylococcales > Methylomonadaceae > Methyloprofundus. The sequence continues at coordinate 21,005 of JAUVAA010000006.1, read as the reverse complement.
CTGACTTATTAACATTACCTGTTTCTGCAGCAACGGAGGCAGTGCAATGAAATTAATGCCTTATTTTTTATTTATTTTTTTACTATCAAATAGTGCTTGGGCAGAGCATCAAAACCTAGACCAACTATTACGCGACGTAAAACAAACTCAATCGATTGAACGCAAAATTAATCGTGCTCGTGAAGCTGAATTTCTTGCCGAGAAACAAACGCAACAACAATTATTAAATGCCGCTGAAGCCGAATTGACCAAACAAGAAAGACTAAGCACCCAATTAAAAAAACACTTACAAAGCAATGAAGCATTACTCAGCAAACTAGAAACTCAGCTTAAAGACAATAGTGGTGAACTTGGTGAATTATTTGGCGTTGCTCGTCAGGCAGCAGGGGATTTAAACGTAGACCTCTTAAGCTCGTTAGTTTCCGCGCAATATCCAAACCGTACGGAAAAATTAGATAGCATAGCTAATAGTAAAGCCTTACCCACGATAGACCAGCTAGAAACCTTATGGTTTACCTTACAGCATGAAATGACTGAAACTGGAAAAGTAGTTAAGTTTAATCGCGAAATCGAAGTTTCGGGCAATAGAGAGCAGGCCAGCGTTACGCGCATTGGCGCCTTTAATTTAATAGCAAACGGCAAATACCTGAATTATATATCTGATTCTGACACTATCGAAAAAGCACTAATCAGTCTCCCACGCCAACCAGGAAGTAAATACCTAGATTTAGCTACACCTTTTAGTCAAGCCACTGCCGGCCAAATGCCAGTAGCTATTGACCCTACCCGCGGCGTCTTACTTAGCATGCTAATTCAAACACCAAATACGCAAGAACGTATCGATCAAGGCGGTGTCATTGGCTATATTATTCTAGCTTTAGGTGGTTTAGGCTTTACCTATGCCTTAATACGCTTAATTATTTTGATGCTGACTGGGAGTAAAATACAAAAACAAATTAACAATCCTGTGGCAAGCGATGACAATCCTCTAGGGCGAATTTTAGGGGCGACTGAGCAAAGCTCCGCACAAGAGATAGACACGCTGGAATTAGTACTTGATGAAGCCATTACCCGAGAAGTTCCTGCTTTAGAAAAAGGCCTGTCGCTAATAAAACTTCTTGCTGCCGTCGCACCTTTATTAGGTTTATTAGGAACAGTAACCGGTATGATCGCGACCTTCCAAGCTATTAGCTTATTTGGTACGGGTGATCCAAAATTAATGGCGAACGGCATTTCTCAAGCCTTAGTCACTACTATGTTAGGTTTGAGTGTAGCGATGCCATTATTATTTATACACAATCTACTCGCTTCACGTAGCAGAACATTAGTGCAACTTTTAGATGAACAAAGTGCAGGCATCATGAGCCGTCGTGCAGGTAAATAATGTCTGAACAACTAGAATTTCTGGAAGATATCCACAATTTCCTGTATTCAGGCGGCGATGTATTATGGCTGATTTTAGGTGTGGCGATTATTTTATGGTGTTTAATTATCGAGCGCCTGCTATTTTTTAAACAACTGTACCCGAAAATACGCACACAGTGCTTTGAGAGCTGGGATCAACGTAAGGATAAAAACTCTACGTATGCCCTATTTATTCGCAAGGCAATGATTTCCGAAGTTATAATCCAAATGCGTAAAGGTGTCCCGCTAATAAAAGTGCTCATTGCTTTATGCCCGATGCTGGGCTTATTAGGGACGGTCTTGGGTATGATTCACGTATTTGATGTTATGTCGGTTACGGGCAATGGCAGTGCTCGCGCCATGGCGTCAGGCATTTCTAAAGCCACTATTACTACAATGGCTGGCATGGTCATTGCCATATCTGGCCTGTATTTCAGCAAGCTTATCGAAGAACGTGTCAGTGATGAATCACATCACCTGGCAGATTTATTAAAATATCGTTAATCACCTAATACTCATTATGCGCCGTAGAAGTAGTCGTTCCTCCGTTGATCAAAGTGCAGATATAGATATGACGCCAATGCTGGATATCGTCTTTATCATGCTAATTTTCTTTATTGTTACATCTTCATTTGTTAAAGAGTCGGGCATTGATGTTAATCGCCCCAGCGCACAAACAAGTGAGACTAAAGATAAAGGAAATATTATTGTCGGCATAAAACCCAATGGTGATGTCTGGATTGATAAGCGCCTCGTTGATTTTCGAGCAGTGCGCGCTAATGTTGCGCGTTTACTTGCTGAAAATCCGTTAGGCTCAGTGGTTATTGTTGCTGATAAAGAAACAAAAACAAATGCTTTAGTGCAGGTTATTGATCAAGTACGGCTTGCAGGCATAATGAATCCAACTATTGCCACGCAATCGGAGTCACAGTGATCCGCATTATCTGTTCATTACTTTTAGGGCTAATCATAGTCCTCGCGCTGTTTTGGGGCATGCAGTATTTGATAATGAACAACCAGCAAGATCTAAAACCAACCGATAACCAGAGTAGATTTAATATTGGCCGTATAAAACATGAATCGAAAACTCAAACTAAAGAAAGACAGGTTCCAAACAAGCCTAAACCTAAAAAACGCCCAGCTCAACCAAAGATGAAAGCTTATACAGCCCAAGTGTCCAAAGTTGCTGCGCCAGATATGGATATGCCAAACTTGGATATTCCCTTACACACCAGTAATTTTAGTGGCTCGGTACTCAGTGGCCAGAATATAAAAATGGGTGCGGGAGCTATCAGCACCAGCGTTATCCCACTGGTAAGAATTCCACCACAATACCCTATGCGCGCGGCAAACCGACGCATCCAAGGCTGGGTAAAAGTAGAATTCACCATCACTACAAAAGGTAAGGTGAAAGATGCTGTAGTGATTGATGCAAAACCAAACTCAATCTTTAACCGCGCGGCATTAAAAGCGATTAAACGCTGGATATTTAAACCTCTTATTATCGCCGGCGAAGCCCAAGAGCAGCGCGCGGTGCAAACTTTAGAATTTAAGCTATCTCGATGAGAAAACGTATTTATCAAAGTCTAAAGGTGGCGTTTATCATCCTAGGGTTGCTTGCTGTAATACCGGCACAAGCGGAAGAAGAAAAAGCACCACCGATTTCTTCGTGGCTATATAAGCAATTAACTAAAACCGAAAAGCTTATTAGCAGCCAAGCTTATCCACAAGCGCGTAAAAAACTAGAAAAAATTATCCCCGAATTAAAAGATAAAAGTTACGAGCAGGCACTCGCCTTGCGTAGCTTGTCCTCTGTTTATGCGCTAGAAAATAATTATAGGAAGGCAGCTCAATCACTAGAGAAATGCCTTGCCACCCAAGCCTTACCTGAGAAACAACAGCAACAAGCTCTGCTTAATTTAGGTCAGCTATATATGGCTACGGAACAATATCAAAAAGCAGTTAATACCTTACAGCCTTGGGTAAAAAAGAATCCAACGCATTCAAATCAGCAAGTTTCTGTGCTGCTCGCTAATGCTTATGCGCAATTAAAACAATACCGCAAAGCTTTACCTTATATCGAGCGAGCGATTAAACAGTCAAAAAAACCACAAGAGAGCTGGTTTCAACTCAACCTCGCGCTGCATTATGAATTAGAAAACTATTCGGCGGCGGCAGGAATTTTAAAAAAACTGATCGCAAATTACCCAAATAAAAAAGCTTATTGGCTACAACTTGCAGCAACATACCAACAATTAAGCCGATTTAAACAAGCCCTCAATATTCAAGACCTCGCTTACAAAAAAGGCTATCTCCAAACCGAAGCGCAAATTTTACAGCTGTTTAATTTATACATGTACAACAAACAGCCCTATCAAGCGGCCAATTTATTAGCCAAAGAGTTAAATAGTCAACGGGTTAAGAAAAACTCCGCACATTGGGAACTACTTGCTAGTGGATGGACCAATGCCAGGGAATACAAACAAGCCATTGCCGCACTAGAAAAAGCTTCAGCCCTAAATAATAAAGGTGATCTTTACTTACAGCTAGCTCGTATTCATGTTGAACAGGAACTTTGGCAAGATGCCATTGCTGCTATCAATAAAGCACTAAAAAAAGGCGGTTTAAAACAAACTGGAGAGGCTTATATTTTACTAGGTATGAGTCTTTATGAAACTGAGCAGTTATCTGCAGCTAAAAGCGCATTTCAAAAAGCTCGAAAATACAAAAAAACCAGAAAATCCGCAGGCCAGTGGTTAAATTATGTGGTAAATAGTAATAATCCGGCATAAACTTATTTGATAACGTACTCTCCTTGCATTTAGCATAAAACAACACGAAAGACAGGTGTAAGGCCGCAGAAAATCTTTTCTCAAGGAAGTTAGGTATTATGTCAGCAAAAAAATGCAGTTCATATTCACTACACTTCACCATTAGCTCATTATTTATCAGCCTTACGCTGATATTTGGCACTGTACTCAGCTGGCAACACTACAGCAAAACATCAGAACTTCTTATAGCCGGTGGCGAGCTAGTCTTCGAACAAATCAACCGAGAGCTGACTCTCAATTTTAGCGGCTTACTTAAATCAGCCAATCAAAGCATTAGCCTATTAGCACTATCGCCGATTACTCAGGCGACTTCTTTAGATGAACGGCTAAAGTCACTGCCTCTATTTAGCACGGCATTACACAATGAAGATAAACTATCGGCCATTCAAATTGCTTATCCAAATGGCGATTACTTTATTATGCGCCCGATTAATTCTGAGCTTCTACGCCAGACCTTTAATGCACCTCAAAACGCCGCCTTTATGGTGGATAATATCAACACAAATACGCAAGACCTGCGCAGCTTAGTAAGAATTTTCTATACTGATCAGTTATTAGAATTGAGCCGAGATCCAACCATTGAAACAAGCTATGACCCACGTATTCGCCCATGGTATACACAAGCACTAGAAGAACCTAAAGCCAGCTCAACCGCTCCTTATTTGTTTTATTTTATCCGCCAAGTTGGTACAACTTTAACACTGCAAACGCCAACTAAAGGCGTTGTTATTGCTGCAGATGTAACATTGGACCAGCTATCTCACGCCCTCATAAAAAATGCAACAACGCCCAATACCAAAATCGTTGTTTTCGAGAAAAATGGTGATGCACTAGTTTATGGTGATATTAATCGCCTTATTATTGAAACTACAGAGGACAACTTTAAAATAGCTAAACTCGATGAACTCGGCAGTGAGGTGCTTGCCTTTTTAAGCAAAGATTTGCAGCTAGTCTCACAACCGCTTAATTTTATGTTCAATCAGAAAAAGTGGCTCGGAGCGATACGCGAGATGCACATACCAGAAGGGCTTAACCTTTTTGTCTTAATGGTTTCCCCAGAAGATGAATTATTAAGTACAGCGATCAAAATCCGCGATCAATCAATACTTCTAGCGGCCATTATTATCTTAATCGCCATTCCTATTATTTGGCTTTTTGCGCGACAAATATCCAAACCTATACGCTATTTAGCAGGTGAGGCAGGACTCATTAGCCGCTTTGACTTTAGTAGCCCGATTACAACACGCTCCGCTATTACTGAAGTAGAAGAACTTGCTGTCGCGATGAAAATGATGAAAAGCACCATCAGCCAATTTCTCTCGCTTATTCACTCACTCGCTGGCGAACAAAACTTAGATGATTTATTACAGAGTACAACTCAGCAAACCACCCAAATTAGCCAAGCTGATGCCGCTTTAACTTATCTTTATGACGACCAGAAACGCTGCTTAAAACCCAGCTTTATGCACATGGGTACGCTAGATGTTAAGAACCTTAGCGACCTCCCTGAAATCCCTTCCGGTGAAGACAATGCGCTGGCACAGGCCTTAAAGAAAAAAGAAAGCAGCCAAATAGAGCTATCAGCAGATCAACCCAACTCATTAACCCCTTTACTCGATAAACTAGAGACTGATGCCGTTAAAATCATCGCTCTGCCATTACGCAATAGAGATGAAGAAACTATTGGCTTGCTGTGTCTATTGTACAAAAAGCAAAGCACTAATCAGGACAATGAAGAGCATTTAGCTTTCGTACAGCAGCTCTCAGACTTTGCCGCAGTTTCTTTAGAAAGTCGGCAGTTGCTGATGATGCAAAAGGCCTTGCTGGCTTCATTTATTAAGCTAATTGCCGGTGCCATTGACTCTAAATCACCTTATACCGGCGGTCACTGCGCTAGAGTGCCTGAAATCGCCAAATTAATTGCTCAAGCTGCCTGCAATAGCACAACAGGGACTTATAAAGACTTTGAGCTTGACCAAGATCAGTGGGAATCACTGCATATCGCAAGCTGGTTGCACGACTGTGGCAAAGTGACTACACCAGAATATGTAGTCGATAAATCCACTAAACTGGAAACTATCTACGACCGGATTCATGAAATTAGAATGCGCGTTGAAGTACTAAAAAGAGATGCGGAAATTGACTATTGGCAGCAAATAGCTAAAGGAGCTGATCCCGAGTCACTGCGTGTTAGTTTAGAGTCTAAACTACAACAGTTAGATGATGATTTCGCCTTCATTGCTGAATGTAATGAAGGAGGCGAATTCATGGCTCCAGAAAAAATTCAACGTCTTGCAGAGATTGCCGAATACACCTGGATGAGAACATTAGATGATCGCCTCGGCGTATCTTGGGAAGAGAACCAGCGCCAGCAAAAAACAGCCGCTAAAGCTCTGCCTGTACAAGAAAAATTATTAGTTGACAAAGCCGAACATATTATTGAACGTGAGGCAGGCGATAAGATTCCACAAGACAACCCTTGGGGATTCAAGCTTGATGTGCCTGAGCATAAATATAATCGCGGCGAACTGTATAATTTAAGCATTGAAAAAGGCACGCTGACCGAAGAAGAGCGCTTCAAAATCAATGACCATATTGTACAAACGATTATCATGCTGGAAAATCTACCTTATCCTAAGCATTTAGCGGATGTGCCTCTAGTGGCTGGCAGCCATCATGAAAAAATGGATGGCACAGGCTATCCAAAACGCTTAACTGCCGTAGATATGCCAGTAACCGCGCGCATAATGGCTATCGCCGATATTTTTGAAGCGCTAACGGCTTCTGACCGACCTTATAAAAAAGCCAAATCACTCTGTGAAGCGCTTCGTATTATGAGTCATATGGCAAAAGATCAGCATATCGACCCTGAATTATTTAACTTATTTCTAAACAGCGGTTGTTACTTAGAGTACGCGCAGAAGTTCCTTGATCCTGAACAAATTGATAGCGTTGATATTAGTGAGTTTGATATGCATCATTCGTAAAATTAGTGCCGTTAGGAATGAGCGATCAATAATATGCGAATCTCGCTTTATGTGGAAGTGACTTTAGCAACGCGACTAACGTCGCTACCTCATAGTTTTTCATGTCTCATGCTATTTAATTTCGGCCTCTTAGCATTTACTTCTTACTCCTACTCAGCACGCATGGAAATGGCATATTTATTATTCTGGACAATAAAGTAAGTCTTCTTTAACAAACAAGTGATCCATTCTATTTTTCAATAATATTTCTTGTATCTCTTTCGAATTTTGGCGTGAACGAACTTCCAGTCTTGAGCCTATAACTTCACATTGCCCATATTCTGGAGTTATATCTGCGGAATGCCAATAAGCAAAGTATTCGAATTCTTGTTTGAGCGATTCAAAAGTATAGGGCTCGTTAGAAGGGTAGCCGACAATTTTGGCATTGGGCAGCATAAAGCCATAACGTTCATATTTTGCGCGGAAATTGTAAGGAACTCCAACTGTTTTATTATTCACACGTAGCCGAGTGGCACCCGCATACTGCCCCTGTTCGCCATCAAAAGGATAGAATAAAGTAGATAGTACAAGATAAATAGTAAGCAATGACGCTGGCGTAAGCTGATATATCCAATTGCGCTTCAATAGAGTAAATATATTAAGCATCAGAGCTGCAAAAATAATCACCCAAGCAATAGTAGGGTAGCTTGCTACATCCCCAAAATACACCTTCAATTTGAATATAAGACCGGTGAATGCAAGAATCAATAGTACCGATAAAGACAAGGCAATTCGTAAAGCCCAGACTGGAATTCGCTGCCAATACATACCTAGCAGAACAGCTATTGCAGGCATAATAGGCATTAAGTAACGCGCCGACCTTTGCGTTGGTAGGCAAAAGATAAGTAGGTAAACACCAACCCATATCCATAGCATACGCTCCGTAGCACTCTGCTCTCTACGACCAGTATAAGCCAAATAAAACATCACCAGAGTTGGAACTAATAGTAAGCCAGTATTAAAAGGCAGTCCTATTGCCAACTTCCATACACTTGAGCCACCCCAGAGCATTTTTGCTAGGTAGTTTTCCTGATTGATTTTGCCAACATTTTCTTGAAACACAAACTCTTGCAGAATAGACTGAGGGTCAGGGTCAAATATAAACCAAACCGAAAATACTCCCAGAGATATTAAACCCATTAAAATCAGCTTATAAACATCCTGAACCAGAAAGGTGGCAAACTTGTAGTCCCGCTCACGCCAATACCAAATGCTAAAAGTCAGGCTGACAGGAATTAACAAAAAGAAAGATTTGTACAACAACCCAATGCCTAGCGCTAACCCAGCGAGCACAGGAAAGAGTAGTTTTGAATTAAATAATACTGGTCGGTTCAACAGCAAGATAAAAGCAGGGAGACTTAGCCAAAAGATCATTGGAGAATCAGTTAGATAAGGCCGGCCGTAGCGATAACTAGTCATAAAAGCCAAAAATAGGAACAGCCCGATAAATGCTTGCTCAATATTCGTTTCTTTTCGCAATAATAAAAAGATTAAAAAACTTGTTAGAAACGTAAAAAGAATGCTTGGCCAGCGTAATTTCCAATGTTCCCAGTCCTGCGCCCAGTTAGTCGAGACTATACCTTGCCAATAAATCATTGGTGGTTTGGTGTTACGCATGCCATCTAGCTGAGATTGTAACGGCAGCAAGTGCTGACTTTCTGCGGTCTCTCTCAGAATATGGGCATAGACATATTCATCTCCATTTTTAAAAATATGTAAGCTGTCAAGTCCAAAAAAATAAGTAAAAATTGCTAATGCTAAAGTCAGCCAGTAAATCCAGAGCCGCTTATTTTGTATAGGAGCAGTCATGAAAAAGCCTCCTTTAATGTAAGCTCTATTGCCTTAAAGACCTGTTCTGGCGTTATAACTTTGAGGCAGACATTATCCTGACATGCCGTTTTTCGGTGATTAGCCGCACTGACACAAGGAGAGCATGCCAATCCAGCATAGATAGGAGTTGTTGAGCCAAGTGAGCCGTACAATGCAGGTGTCTCGGGGCCAAATAGTACAAAAGTAGGCATATCTGTAACAGCGGCAAAGTGTGCTGGACCGGAGTCATTGCTAATCATAAATGCAGATAAGCTATAAAGTGCAGGAAGTTGGCGAAACTTTACCACCCCTGCAAAATTAATACAGCGAGAACTATCAACCTCATCTTTAAGTTGTGCTAACCCCGCACGTTCAAAGTCAGAGCCCGTTAATAAAATCAGAGCATGTGGATTAGTTTGCAGAATTCTGAGCGCGATATTCGCGTAGTTTGTACGATCCCAACAACGCTGAGGAAGTAGATCGCTGGAATTTGCATTAATCAGGATAGGTACGTGAGTATTGGTGTCGAACTCAGAAAAATGATTTTTTATAATTTCCTGTACGGCAGTAATATCAACTTCGTTTAGTTCAACTTTTTCCAACTGTATTTCAGTATCAGAAACTATTGTTTTAGAGTAAGGAACTTCAGAACCGGGAGCTTCAAGCGCATTGACCATGGCAATAAAGTTCTTGGCAATGTGGATATGTGGGTTGTAAGCTACCTTATGTGTCAGCATTTCTCCCCGATACAGCCCCTCATTATGAAAAGCATGAAAACCAACTCGATTAGATGCACCACACAAACCGGATAGCAGTGACGTGAAGCGTGAAAAAAGCTCTAGATCAATGACCGTATCTATATTCTGTTGGCGCACCCAAAATAGGAAGCGTAAACTATCCCACGCCAATATGAATATCCCATCCTCCCGAATGGTGAAAATATTTTTATCTTCCACCGTATTTAACAATTGCAAGCTCGGTTTGTTTTTAGAAAAGATGACAAAAAAAATCTCTGCATTCAATTTGTTTTTCAGCTTACGCATTGCCGGGTCGACTAGAATAGCCGAGCCCATCTCTGAGAGTTCAATAAGCAGAACTTTTTCAGGCTTACATTTATTATTTGGAATTAATTTTCTTAGCAAACTGACTATTAGGCATAATGGAACTCCTAACCAATAATCAATACTGCGCATTGTGTCAACCTTCATGATGCTTTTACCTCTTGTTCGTGGTGGTGCTTGTTATCCAACCAGAACAGTCCACCTGGCAAGCTGGAAACAATTAAAGTGATGCCATAAAGAATTGAAATGGCGAGTATTTGCGTTTTATCAGCTCCAACCAGCATGAACAAGCCGACCATAGCGCTTTCTCGAATTCCCCAGCCTGCCAGGGAAATGGGAATAAATGTTAATAGAAATATTGGAGGCATAGCGATCAGGAATAATTGATAATCCAAATCTATGCCCAAGGCACAGCCTATAATAAAGACGGTAAGAATGGAAAATAAATGAGACCCGACACTTAAAAGCGTATGCGAGCTCAATGTTATAGGGTTACCGTAAAGTGCATGGGCCTGACAAGCTGCTGAGCGAAGATGCTTGAGCATAAAGAATTTATCGAAGAAATTCAGGTACCTAATCAGTATAAAGCAAAGAAAAGCAACAATACCGGAAACAGTAATTAAATAAACCAACTGTACCAACCATTCGGGAAAATCACTATCGAAGGTTAAATTTGCACCAAGGTTCAAAACTAGCAAGCCAAAGACTCCGACAGCTCGGTCTATAAATACCCCTATAAACACACTACGTTTTTTATACCCGCACCGCCCCACCTCTAAAATACGTATAGCATCCCCACCAATACTACTAGGTAATGCCTGATTAAAATAACTACCAATGAAATAGACTTTTGAATAGAAAAGTAAAGGACGGCTAAATTCCAGTTTACGCATAATTAGCCCCCAGCGAAAACTCGCAATAAGGGTGCTGATAGTTTGGGTAAAAAGCGCAAGCAGTAACAGTGGAATTGATGCTTGAAGCATGATAGCAGTGGCGTTATCGAAGTCTAGATAGTAGACAATGAGCGAGATCAGCCCAATAGTGATTACAACTTTAAGGAGCATATATACCTGTAGGATTAAGAGAGAAAACGCAGAGGATAAGAATGTTTGCGGTTAAGTTAGAGTCCACGCCCAAGGTTAGTACTCTTTGAAGAGTAATTTTAACGTTTGTTTGTTTAAAGCTGCAACCATTTCTACCTCTCTAGGAAAAGAAACGACCAAAATAGTTAAAGCTGGTTTCTTGCTTGACCGAGTAAAGCACGATTGTATTTAATCTGAATTACCTTGGCTATCGCTAGTTACAGCGCAGTGGTATTGTTATACCAACCCCAATATATTTGCACTTAAACTCATATACCTAAGAAAAACCGTCATTCCTGTATGCTTTTAGCAGGAATCTATAGTGTGTGCATGGATTCCCGATTAAAGACTTCGGGAATGACGACCATTACAGTAATTATTTATTGGGATTGGCATTAATCAAAACTCACTGGAAAGGCTAGGTGCTTATAAGTTCCTTTACGGATATTAAAAAAAGCTAATTCAGGCAAACTCATTAAGATGCCCATAGCACCTTTTTTTAAGTTCCCCCCCGAATCAAATGGCCAAGTAGCACTGCCATAAATCCCCATGCTAGCCGCGGTAATTAAATTTAACGTACCGAATAGCGGGCGTGACCATACTTGTTCATTAGTAAAAAACAGAAAGGGCGCATCTAGCTCATTAAACTTATAGTCTTGAGCGCTCAAGGTGTTAAATTCCCGTAGATAAACGCGCAGATTATTTTCTTCGGCATACATTTTCTCTAATTGTTGTTCGCGAAAAGACGCTAATACTTGCTGGTTGTGTTGCTCTGCTATATTTGCAAAGGATAAATAGGGAATAAAGGCCGCTGGGTCGTTGTTTATAAGGTTTAGTAAGTTGGCTAACGGCTCTGCATCAACTTGAGAATTTTGGATAGCAGCAAAAATTTCAGTGACGCAGTTATGGGTAAATAAATCATAGGGGTAAAGTGCCTGCACCTGCTGAGTAAGATTTGCTTGGTAATTTATTAACCTAGTTTTTGCCGTTTCTATTTCTTGTGGGTTTAATTTTGGTAGTCGATAGGTGGGTAAAGCTGCTGATTTTGAGGGTAATCTTTGTTCGCCGGCGATTCTAATTTCATGCTGCTTATTTAAGCCGCGTTCCCGCTCATAATAGTAATTACTCAATCGCTCAAAGTGGCTGTAGTCTTTTTCGGTAATGGCTTGCTGGCTAAAGAGTTGCTGTTTTATTTCAGTAATTAAACGTAAAGCATCTTGCTCTTGGGCTTTAAAGGCGGTTTTATAGATTTCTACTTCAGCATAAGTAATGCTAGGACTGCCGTCTGCATAAGTATCCAAGAAAACCCAGTGACCGGAGTTAATCGAATAAGAAAGGCTGATAATCCGTGCATATAGTACCAATGCAGCACTGCCTGAATCTGGCCGTTTTGAGTTTACTAGACTAAGCAAGTTATCAATTAAATTAGCCTGTAATTGCACTAACCTCTCAATTTCTAGGTCGGATAGTGAAAATAGTTGGCCTTCGGGAGAAAAATAGCTGGATTCGTTTAACGGGCTGTTATTTTCTAGGATTTGTAGAAACAATAGCTGGCTAACGGTATCTATATATTGCTGAGCAAACGAATAAGGCACCGATATAAAGGTGTTTTTTCTTAAGTGTAAAGCGTTTTCAGGCCAAGGTTGCAGCTTAATTTTAGCTAGTTTTTGTTTCAGCTGAGTGGTTTTTTGAGTTAAAAAGGTACCACCTAGTCTATGCTTTATTTGTGCATTAATTTGCAAACTATTAAATGTAGCTGTTTTTCTAGGGTCGGCGTTTTGGCTAAATAATCCTGCTCCGCGAATAGTTAATAGTGAGTTAAAGTCTATCGTTTTTGGCTCTAATAAAGCGAGATTTAGTTGAATCTCTTTAAGCAGAGTATTTTGTTGTTTTTGCTGTAAAAAATACAGATTAAAGTGATCACGTAACTGGGCGTATTGCTTGGGCTCAAGCTCTATGTTAGTTTGATAAAGGGTTCTATTTTCTAAATATCGATATTGGAAGTCAAAACCTGAGCTAGCCTGCTTGACTAATCGAATGATGCCGCCTGGAAAGTGCTGAAAATGGAACGTTTCCTTGCCGAAACGGAGTGCCGTATGACCGCCGCTAGCTGTGCCTTCGCTGGCATTAATATAAAGATAGTTTACCGCTTGAGCGTAAAGGTTTTGCGCGCAGATTAAGTTAAAAATTAAACATAAAAGAATTGAGTTAAAATTGGGCGGACTAAAGTCCGCCCGACAGCAGCCCTTACTGCTGCTCATAACCTTTTTGAATGATTAGCACTCTGCTTTCCTTAGAGTCTGCTAAACTATTTTTATAAGTTTCGTAAACACTTCCTGTTAATTTAGCTTTTTTCAATGCACGACCGATACCGATTAAGGTGTTTTCATCATCTTCCCAGTTGCTAATGCCAGCTTCGGTAGCAATTTCAGAGATCCCTTGAACATAAGCTGCTCGTTCAAACCCTGCTGTTGAAAGGTAAGCCGTAGTGTAATCCATGATTTGAATTTGATATTCTTTATCTGCATCTTTAGATGACGACGAAGGACTACTAATGATTGAGCTAACAGAATCAGAGATGCTCTTTGAACTATCCGAAAGACTGCCAGAGCTAGCGGAAAAAGAACAGCCTTGTGACAGACCGGCCGCGATAAAGATAGGGAATAGGTAAGATTTAATTTGCATGGTAAGCCCTTAGTTATGGTATTTTGTTCTGCTATATAACGAAATAGAAATATAATGATAGATACTTTATGCTCTTTTGAACATAAATAACTCTAATATAAATTAAAATCGTAGTTTATAAAAAACCTCGTCACTCCCGAAGTGTACCCAGTCAAGCGTGGGCACAAGCTTTATCAAGAGTCTAACCATATTCAATAGATTCCTGCCAAAGACCGACAGGAATGACGAATACGAAAATAGTATCAACTAAAAACTGCACATTTCAAAATGGATAGAGTTTAGTAAGGATTATTTTTTGCTAACAAATCGAACAATCTGGTATTTAGCGAATGCGCTATTTCCAGCTTTTAAGCTTACGCTAGATTGCGTAAGTCTATTTTAAACTAGAGGTATATATGACTAAATCCGCTATTTTATTTGCAGATGCCAAAACTGTTATTCCAGGAGGCGTGAATTCGCCAGTACGGTCTTTTAGTGGCGTAGGTGGAACGCCTGTTTATATTGATCGAGCAAAGGGTGCGTATCTTTATGATACTGAAGATAAGCAATACATAGATTATGTGGGGTCATGGGGACCCATGATTGTGGGTCATGCCCATCCCGATGTACTGCAAGTAGTAAATGAAACAGCGGCAAAAGGTTTAAGTTTCGGAGCTCCAACTGAGCTTGAAACTTTAATGGCGAAAAAAATATGTAAATTAGTACCATCAATCGAACAAGTACGCATGGTTAGCTCGGGGACTGAAGCTACTATGAGTGCTATTCGTTTGGCACGAGGTCATACAAAGCGGGATAAAATAGTAAAATTTGAAGGCTGTTATCATGGTCATTCGGATTCATTATTGGTTAAAGCAGGATCCGGCGCTTTAACCCTAGGTGTACCAAGCTCGCCCGGCGTGGCTGCTGCGGTAGCGGAAGATACAATTACCTTGGCTTACAATGATAGCGATGCCGTTAAACAAGCATTTTCTGACATTGGCGAGCAAGTTGCCGCGATTATTGTCGAGCCAGTAGCAGGCAATATGAACTGTGTTTTGCCAGCCCCTGGTTTTTTAGAGACATTGCGCGCAGTCTGTGATCAATATGGCGCATTGTTAATTTTTGATGAAGTGATGACCGGTTTTCGCGTGGATAAACATTGCGCGCAAGGGCTATATAATATTAAACCGGATTTAACCACTTTAGGAAAGATTATTGGCGGCGGAATGCCTGTAGGTGCTTTTGGTGGTTCGCATGAAATCATGAGCTCTTTAGCTCCAGTAGGTCCTGTTTATCAAGCAGGGACTTTATCGGGAAATCCGGTTGCTATGGCGGCCGGCTATAAAACTTTAGAGTTGTTATCAGCATCAAAATTTCATGAGCAATTAAGCGCTAAAACTCGCGCCTTAGCCGAAGGGATACAAGCTAAAGCAATTGCCGCAAATATTGGTATGTCGATCAATGTCGTAGGCGGCATGTTTGGCTTGTTTTTTACTCAAGAAGATCATATTAGTCGTTTTGAGCAGGTCATGCGTTGTGATCAAGAGCTGTTTAAACAGTTTTTTCATGGCATGTTAAAAGAAGGCATATACCTTGCACCATCTGCTTTTGAAGCAGGGTTTGTTTCTGCTGCGCATAGTGATGCCGATATTGCCGCCACTATTAATGCGGCTGAGCGTGTATTAAATCAATTATAAATAAAGTCCGAGGGTGGGGTTCATAACCCACCCTCCCTGCTATGCCTACCTATTTACCTACAAAAAAAGACCTTTTTTCGCGTTTTTCTGCGACTGAAAGCGTTTTAATTCATCAAGCGATTTCAGTCGTCGAAAATTTACCCAATGACGATACCAAACGTCCGCTAGGGCTTGATGTCGCATTAAATTTATTACCGCTCAATGTTGATTTGGAAACGATTTTGGCGGCCATTTTAAGTGACTGGCGTTTAAACAACTATCCTATAAAAACAGAGTTTGGCTCTATTGTCGCAAGTTTAGTGGCTAATGTTAAAGAGCTTAATGGACTCAATATCTATTCTGAAAGTATTGCAACTAAAGCGGCTCAAGTTGAAATATTAAGACGCATGTTATTGTCTACCGCTGATGATATTCGTGCGATTTTGATCAAACTTGCCTATCGTTTGGCACGATTAAAAAAAATACCCCAAGAAAATGAAGACATACGCCATTTTATTTCGCAAGAAACTCTAGACCTCTATTCGCCTATTGCTAACCGCCTAGGGATTGGACAGTTAAAATGGGCCTTAGAGGATTATGCGTTTCGCTATTTAGAGCCTAGCCATTACCTTTCTGTCGCTAAAGCATTAGAAAACAAACGCATCAATAGAGAAGACTGTATTGCTGGATTCATTACGCAATTGCAAGAAAAGCTAAAACTTGTCGGAATCAAAGCGGAAATCAAAGGCCGACCTAAGCATATTTATAGCATTTGGCAAAAAATGCAACGTAAACAGCTACCCATAGAAGAACTATATGATTTGTTAGCTGTACGTGTCATGGTTAATGAAACAGCTCAATGCTACGAGGTTTTAGGCCTAGTGCATCAGCATTGGACTAGCATTCCTAAAGAATTTGATGACTATATTGCTAATCCCAAAAATAATGGCTATCAATCCTTACATACAGTTATTTTGACCGAAGATGCGAATCGCATAGAGGTGCAAATACGTACTAAACACATGCATGATTTTGCTGAGTTAGGGGTCGCTGCGCACTGGCGTTATAAAGAAGGTAGTAATCAAGATATTGCGACTGAAAAAAGTATCGCAGCATTGCGTCAACTTTTAGAGGAAACAGAAAACGACAGCTTACTAAAAAATTTTCGTACCGAACTATTTTGTGATCGCGTTTATATATTAACACCAGCCGGAGAATTAATTGATTTGGTAAAGGGCGCAACGCCCTTAGATTTTGCTTACGCTATTCATACTAATATAGGGCACCGCTGTCGCGGCGCTAAAGTAAATGGCCGTATTGTTCCCTTAACCTATATTTTGCAGACCGGCGAACAAGTTGAAATTTTAACGAATCATGACATTGCGCCCAACCCCAATTGGATTGATCCAAATCTAGCCTATTTAAAATCCCCTAGCGCCATTCAAAAAGTAAGAGTATGGGTTAATCAGCAAAGTAAAGATAAGCATAGCTTGATTGGCCAGCAAACTTTAGATAAAGAAGTAAAACGACTAGGTTTAAACAAATCTTACTTAAGCCGCTTATTGCAACGCTTCAAATTAAAGGGAGTGGATAAGTTATGCATTGCTTTAGGGCGTAAAGAGATTAGCGATAAGCAATTAAGTCTCGCACTGCAAGAACTTAAGAAACATCCTAAAAAAGTAGCGGGTAAGAAAAAATCCTCGACTAAAGCGCATTCAGTGGAAATAACCGTTGCTGGATACGATAATATTTTGACTCATTTTGCACACTGCTGTAACCCAAAACAAGATGATAATGTTATCGGCTTTGTCACTCATGGACACGGCATAGCGATTCATAAACTCGATTGCACACATATCCGTGAACTTAGCGAAGAACAGAAAAAACAGTTAGTTGCCGTTACCTTAAAGGAATCGTAAAGTCAGTAACTCTTAACTTTAAAAACAAGAAGCATAATCCAGCATAATATCTTGGCAAGCGAAAAAAATTCGCGGGTAATCATCACGGATCACCAGTTTCAACGCATACTCAAAAAATACAGTGAGAGTCATAAAGCGCGCGCCGGCAGCACTGATTCGTAATTTTGTATTGGAGGAATTACGCCACACGCAAAGCGTCCAAAAAATAGCAGGGGTTAACAAGATAAAATGAACTTCATCCCAACTGGATACTGTGAAATTTCCCTGCATCGCGAGCATGTCAGTAAAGTATAAACTGATATTAAGTAAGATGAAAAACGGCCAGAAAACAACCCATAGTTTTAGCGGGCCAATCCAGGAGTAGAGTAAGTAGTTATAAAATGAAAGGCCCTTCAACGCTATACATTCCTGCTCTTGAGCTGACGCTATAAAAGGCAGCGTTAAATAGATAACACTATAAATTAACAAAGCTATTAATAGTAAATCTAGCGGAGATCCTAACTGTATATAAGTGAAAAAGATCGGTAATGAGTGGATAAACATGCAGCTTTACTCCCAGTATTTTTGACCGTTATAAACAAGAGTGGACTTCAGCCTACCCTTTCTCTGACTCACTTTAAATCCTATTTAACCTCCAATGCTGTTGACTCAAGTTCAACTCCTTCTCCAGTGGGAGAAGGCTGGGATGAGGGGGATTATAAATGCATGATTCTATTCTCCTCACCCAACCCTCTCCAGCAAGAGAGGGCTAAAATCAACAGCATTGACCTTAACCCCTCCCACCACTAAATAATTGATACGCTGGGTTCTTGGTTTCTTCTATATAACGAAATCCTAAAGCGTCGAAGCATAACTGCACGGCTACCTTTTGCGATGCTTCAATTTGTACGCCAATCAATACCTTACCAAACGCTGAGCCGTGATTACGATAATGAAATAAACTGATATTCCACTGGCTACCTAAAGAAGTTAAAAAGCGCAATAAAGCACCTGGGCGCTCAGGGAACTGTAAGCTATAAATGATTTCATTTAACTCGCAAGGCGCGTGACCACCTACCATATAGCGGATATGCTCTTTTGCTAGCTCATTTTGAGTCATATCCGTGACGGTAAAGCCTTTATCTTCTAACTGACCAATGATTTCAACTTTATCATTTATATCACCACTACTGGTGATACCGACAAATATCTGTGCGCTACTGCCATCAAAGTAACGGTAATTAAATTCAGTAATGCTGCGCTTACCTAAGAGTTTACAGAAGGTTAAAAAACTACCTGGCTGCTCAGGAATATTTACCGCCAATAAAATTTCTCTATGCTCTCCCACTTGCGCACGCTCAGCAACATAGCGTAAGCGGTCAAAATTAATATTGGCACCACTTTCTATTGCCACTAAAGCTTTATCGCAAATCTTTTCTCGTTCAACATATTTCTTTAGTCCTGCAATTGCCAACGCGCCAGCAGGCTCGGGTACGGAACGCGTATCATCAAAAATATCTTTAATCGCAGCACAAATCTCGTCAGTATTAACAGTAATTACTTCATCGACTAAATTTCTAGCCAAACGAAACGGCTCTTTACCAATCTGCCTTACCGCGACCCCATCAGCAAACAAGCCAACCTGTTTTAGTGTTACTCGCTTATGGGCTTTTAATGCTTGTTGTAAGCAATTAGAATCATCAGGCTCAACGCCAATAATTTTAATCTCAGGCCGGACAAATTTTGCATAAGCCGCAATGCCTGCAATTAAACCACCACCACCGACAGGGACAAAAATCGCTTCAATAGCATCCGTTTTTTGGCGTAAAATTTCCATCGCCACAGTGCCTTGTCCAGCAATGACCTCCGGATCATCGTACGGATGCACAAAGGTCATCTTGTTTTCTTTCGCTATTGTTTTGGCATGCGTATAAGCATCATCAAAAGCATCACCAAATAAAACAACTTTTGCCCCACGAGCACGCACCGAATTCACTTTAATTTCAGGCGTAGTTTTAGGCATAACAATTAAAGCCTTGATGCCTAGTTTTTTAGCCGATAAAGCCACGCCTTGCGCATGATTTCCCGCTGATGCAGCAATCACGCCGTGACTTTTTTCTTGTTCAGTTAATGAGGCAATTTTGTTATAAGCACCCCGTAATTTGAAAGAAAAAACTGGCTGCAAATCTTCACGCTTTAAAAAAACCTGATTATTAATACGCTCAGATAAGACCGGAGCAAAATCCAAAGGACTTTCTTCAGCAACATCGTAAACTTTAGCGCGTAATATTTTTTCTATGTATTTTAGGGTCATTGAATTAAAGAGACTGTGTTCGGTTATTGATGCGTTATCTTATGTCTTTTCTCAATACCGAGCATTGTTTGTCGATAGAGACACCTTGCTTCCAAGGAATCGAAGTCTAATACATGTGTCGGTTGGGTAGCGCTATACTTGGCTTAACTAGGAAAATAATGAATTAGACAAGGGAAATTTATTGCGCTAAATACTTTTAAGGCGCTTAATCTGTCGGCGAATTGCCGAGTTTAGAGTACCCTCTTTATAACGCCCTTTGAATAAATGTTGGATTCGAAAAACACTAGGTATATCAATGCCAACCCCTTGGCTACGAAGTAACCAGCGAAAAGCCCGGTCTTCATAGGCTTTACACCAGTGTTTCGCAGGTTTTTGATAAATACTAATACTATTACAATAACCACAGGAGCGAGCTACATCGCCATGGGTTATTTGTAATGGACCTGTTGCACGATTAACCTTCATAACACTGAATGTGTTGGTGTCAATATCTAATAACTGGGGTTCCGCTCCCTTTACTAGGATAGGGTCGTCTTCAGCTAATAAGGTGGTGATATGTTCAGTCTGAGGGTATAGTAATGCATCTTTTCTGCCTTGTACTGCATCTGCCAAGCTATCTAAGCACTGCTCATGAAAGACAAGGTCACAATCAGTAAACCAAATCCAGTCTGCTTTAGTGGCAAGTGCTGCTTTATTGCGACCTATACTACGCCTGAATAACATTTCTTTAGGTAGTTCTTGCCAGTTCCAAGTAACGTTAGTAACTTCCTTTTTGCCAAAAAAATCTAGCATTGCCACTGTCTTCTCATCTTCAGCTGAGTAAAAAATAGTGACAGTAAGGTCAAGTTTAGTAGGTGGATAATTTACTAAAGAGCTTAATTGGTAATCCAATAAATAAGCATAGTTCCAGCAATGACTTACAAGCTCTAAACTTAAATGACCTGAATTAGATGCTTTCTCAGAGCCGGAAGGAACTGTAGGCAAAAACCAGTTGGCAGGTATTTTTCCACTGGCTGCAAAGCGAAAAAAATATTCTAAAAAAATATCACTCCAATGAGCTTTCGCCAACTTTGTGGGCGATTTTTTATTATCCATATTTATTTTGAACCAATAGTTACGCCATGTTCGACTTTAATTTTAAGCTGAACTGATAAAAAGTTGAAGGCATGATAACTCAAGCGTACAGTTATTTTTTACGAAAAGTAACTTATCGGAGAGCCATCATGCCAGTAGAAGACTT
>JAUVAA010000093.1 GCA_030591965.1 bacterium | reverse complement strand
ATCAAATAACAGTCATCCTGCATGGTGGCTGCCCAATAATCCATTAAGTGCTGATAGACGTCGTATTTATCAATAAGTGGTTTGTCAGCGTAATGGTTGAGTAAATTTTCAGCCAGTTCAAATATGATTGTTTTAGGATGACAGCCTGTTTGCAAATTTTTAAGGGTAGTCGCACTGCGCTGTTGCCAATCGATAAACAGGGTATTCATGCTTTCAATAAAGCCTGTAAACTCTGGATGCTGATAGATGCCGGTTTTAATATCTTGTTTGGCAACGGCTAAATCAAGATAGTTGGCTCGGTTGTCTTTGAACAGGTGGGCTTTAAGTTGTGGGCAGACTTGCCAATAGGGTTGCAGTGCATCAACATCTGTACAGGGAATGCCGCCTTGTAGATGAGCTGCAATATCTTGCGTATCTTCGACTTGTTGATTATCAATATAACGCGGGATATTCAGGTTAAAGTCGTTTTTCTCAATTTCCTCCATGCCAATCATGCGAGAGTAGCCCGCAATTTCCAGCCGTTTATTGAACACATCCACCATTTTGTGAATATCCAACTCCCGCAAACGGTTCTTATTGCCATCTTTAAGGAAGCCATTGCTGGCATCGACCATAAAGAGTCCTTTGCGTGACTGGGCATTTTCTTTATCAATCAGGATAATACAAGCGGGAATACCTGTGCCGTAAAACAGATTAGCAGGTAGTCCAATAATGCCTTTGATATAACCACGACGAATCAGGTTTTTACGAATATCCGCCTCGGCATTACCGCGAAATAATACGCCGTGCGGCAAAATACAAGCACCTTTGCCTGTGCTTTTTAGTGAGCGGGTAATGTGCAATAGATAAGCGTAATCACCTTGTTTATCGGGCGGTGTGCCGAAACCTTCAAAACGTTGATGTTGATCATCTTCTGTATTAACGCCTGTGCTCCAACGTTTGTCACTAAAGGGCGGATTAGCAATTACATAATCAAACGTTTTGAGCTGTCCGTTGTCGTTGATAAAAAGCGGATTAGCTAAGGTGTTCCCTTGTTTAATCAAAGCAGTGGGATTGTCATGCAAAATCATGTTCATCCGTGCTAAGCCCGAGGTGGTCGCGTCTTTTTCTTGCCCATAAAGCGTAACTTTAGCATGTGCTTCATCGCCGACTTTTAACAATAAAGAGCCTGATCCGCAGGTTGGATCATAAACAGTTGTATCGTTATTAGTTTGTGCTTCATGAATGCCGATAATTTTCGCCATAACACGGCTGACTTCTGAAGGCGTGTAAAACTGACCTTTGCTTTTGCCACTTTCAGAGGCAAAGTGACGCATTAAATATTCGTATGCATCTCCTAAAATATCATCATTGCCTGCACGATTTTTACTAAAATCCAAGGATTTGTTTTCAAAAATGGCAATCAAATTAGTTAACCGCTCGACCATTTCCGCACCACTACCCAGTTTTCCAGCCTCATTAAAGTCGGGCATATCTGAGCGTGATAATTTGTTGGCATCTAACAGGGGTGCAATGATTTTTTTGTTGATCTGGTCGCCAATATCAGGCTTACCCTTAAGGGCAACCATATCTGCAAAACTTGCACCTTCTGGAATGGTAATTGGTGCATAAGGAATACCTGCATATTTATCGCTTACATATTTAATGAATAGCAACACAAGGACGTAATCTTTATACTGACTCGCATCCATGCTACCGCGCAGTTCATCGCAGCTAGACCAAAGGGAAGAGTAGAGTTCGGATTTTTTGATCGCCATGTATAAAGTGCGTCCTTGTTTTATTGTATTTGCTACAACCAAAGAGGAGTAGTGGGGTAAAAAATATTTTATATATGCAGAATGCTACCAGCATTATACAAAACAATGCGGTTTTGTATTCTTTAATGCTTATTGAACCTATCTATAAGGTTTGTTTTTTGGTAGCTGAAAAATTTTGGCTGGGTCCCTATCGTCATTAAGTCACTATACCTAAGACTTCCTCTTTCCCTCATCAACCAAAAGTAAATGTTCATTGACCTTACGTTGACGTTAGTTGATCTTAATGCACAAACTATCATCAAAAACGTAAGTGAAGCACATTCAATCAGTGCCGGTCGTTAGTTGAGAGCTTCACTATAACTGTAAATACTGGCGGGCTTAAATCACACCTGAATAGCTAGAGCTGTGAATCTGAAGGTAGTATAAAATCAATGTAATTTACCTGATAATTTAACAACTTGGCTGACTATAGTAGTGATGACAGTAATCGAAATCACAAGGAGAATGACATGTCATCACATTTTATAGAGCGCAAAACCGTTGCTGAATTTTTAACACATGCAATTACGCATTCAGGTAAAACACAAAAGCTGATTGCCGATGAATTGGGTTACGACAACCCGAATATTATCACTATGTTCAAACAAGGTTCGTCACCTGTGCCGTTGAAGAAAGTAGGACCATTAGCCAAGCGCTAAATATTGATTCGGTCTGTTTTTTGCGTTTGGTGATGTTGGAGTATATGCCTGAAACGTATGTAGCTATTGAGCAAGTCCTAGCTGTTCCTCTGTTGACACAGAGAGAAAAGGCATTGATTGAGTCGTTTAGAAAAACAACCAACTGGACTGATCCGTCAGGTGTTTTTTTAGAAGGGGATGATGTAACAATCATGACAGGATTCTTGATTCCGTATCAGTCTGAAGGCGTGAATGATTATTACAGAGACAAGGACAAGTAATGATGACTTTAACCATTAGGAACCGCAACCTATCACCAAAGTTATCTAAAAATGAAGATTGAGCCTTTCCCGTAATAGTATTATGAAAAGGTGGGGGCGCAGCCCCCGGATTTACTTCTATTACATACTATCTTTAACTTACTATCTACGGGACGTAAAAGTCGTTAAAATTTAACTTAAGGTATTGTATTATAGAGTTAAATTGGCTTTGCTGAGAATGTAATGACATAGTCTGACGGTTTAACACTAGAAGCATTTGAATCAACAGGCTTGAATTACGATGCGGCAGTATGCAATTTAGAATTGATCGGTGAGGCGGCTGCACATATCTCAACAGAAATACGAGAACAACACGCTCAGTACCTTGGCGACAAATTATCGCAACTCGCAATAGATTGATTTAGGTCTGGATAACGATATTTTGTGGAGTATTATTCAGGATGATATTCCCTCAATAATCAGAGGGCTACAACAAATTAGCAGAATTAAGAAAGAGCTAAAGGTTAATTAGGTATATACTTTACCTTTATACATTAAAAAAAGAGGGGGGGGAGATGTTGCAGGGTTCGGTTTTTGTCAATAATAAAAAACAAGCAATAAGGCTGACTGTTGAAGCAAGGTTTGATGATAGTGTTAAGCGGGTGATGATTCGTAAAGTAGGTAAAGAGCGTATTTTAAGTCCGATTGAAAATACTTGGGATAGTTTCTTTTTAAGTGAAGATAGAGTCAGTGATGATTTTTTACCAGAAAGAGCAGAACAGACTGAATCGATTCGTGAGGCATTTTAATGCTGAAATATATGTTGGATACCAATATTGTTATTTATGTCATTAAGCGTCGTCCATTAGAAGTATTAGGCACTTTTAATCAACATGCAGGCCAAATGTGTATTTCTAGTATTACGTTTTCTGAGTTATTGCATGGCGTAGAAAAAAGTGCTAAACCTGATCATAATTTGCGCCAAGTTGAAAGTTTTGTATCGCGTTTAGATGTATTAGATTACACCAGCAAAGCTTCGGCACATTATGGTGATATTCGCAGTAATCTAGAAAAGAAAGGTAAGACGATAGGGGTAAATGATCTTCATATTGCGGGACATGCGCGCAGTGAAGGGCTTATCTTAGTGACTAATAATGTAAAAGAATTTGAGCGTGTTGAGGCGTTACGCCTAGATAATTGGGTATAAATAATGAGGAATAAGGTGTTGTGAGCTCAGCAGAAATAGTAAATAAAGTTTGGAATTACGCCCATGTATTACGTGATGACGGTGTAGGTTATGGTGATTATGTAGAACAAATCACCTATTTGATTTTTTTAAAAATGGCGGATGAGCGTGAGCAAATCGGCCAAAAAGAAAAAGTACCAGAAGAATACTCGTGGTCTAAATTAGCCACTTTAGATGGTGATGATTTAGAGCTGCAATATCGTCACACTTTAGAAAATTTAGGTAAATACAGCGGTATGCTGGGCACTATTTTTCGTAAGGCGCAAAATAAGATTCAAGACCCTGCTAAATTAGAACGATTGATTAAGCTGATTGATAAAGAACAATGGGCAACCTTACCCGCTGATGTTAAGGGTGAGATTTACGAAGGTTTATTAGAGCGCAATGCTCAAGATGTTAAAGGCGGAGCTGGGCAATACTTTACCCCTCGCCCGTTAATTGAAGCTATGGTTGAAGTGATGCAACCAAAACCGCTGGATGTGGTGTCTGATCCTGCCAGTGGTACAGGTGGGTTTTTATTAGCTGCTCATGATTATATGGCTAAGCAGGCGACATCTAAAAAAGAACAGCGACATCTTAAAGAGCATGCCATACGCGGGAATGATATTGTTGATAGTGTGGTGCGTTTATGTGCGATGAATTTGTATTTGCACGGTATTGGTGGTGATGAATGCCCGATTGTTTCGGCAGATGCTTTAGCAAAAGAAGTGAGTGATGATCTAGTGGACATGGTGCTTGCCAATCCTCCCTTTGGTAAGAAAAGTTCTATCACGATTGTTAATGAGAAAACAGGCAAAGCAGAAAAAGAAAAGCTGACCATTGAAAGGGAAGATTTCTGGGCAACAACCTCCAATAAACAGCTTAACTTTGTTCAGCATATTGCCAATATGCTGAAAATAAATGGTAAAGCGGCGGTGGTAGTTCCTGATAACGTGTTGTTTGAAGGCGGTGCAGGTGAAACCGTGCGCAAAACTTTATTACAGCGTTTTGATGTACATACTTTATTGCGATTGCCTACAGGTATTTTTTACGCTCAAGGCGTTAAAGCGAATGTGATTTTCTTTGATGCTAAACCTGCATCAAAAACGGCATGGACTAAAGAAGTGTGGATTTATGATTATCGAACCAATATCCATAAGACCTTAAAACAAAACCGCTTAAGTAAAACAGATTTTGCTGAGTTTATTGATTGTTTTAAAGCGGGTGACCGTAGCCAACGACAACAGCTAGAAGAAGTCTCTCGATGGAAAGCTTTTAATTACGATGAATTAATGGCGCGTGATAAAGCCAATCTGGATGTTTTCTGGTTAAAAGATGAATCACTAGAGGATACCGAAAATTTGCCTGCCCCCGAAATATTAGCACAGGAAATCGTTGAGCAATTACAAGCTGCTTTAGATGAATTTAGAACGGTGGAAGATATTTTAGCAGTGAGTGATGATTGATCGTTATGAGACTGGGCATAGTAAATGCCGGGTTACGTTATCTGCGCTTCGCTGGCTAATCTAACCCAGCCTACGGTGTAGCATATTATATTGTTTACAATCGTTTTAACTCTTAACTTAATGGCAGTGACGCTCCGCGTGGGAATGCATACCTAGACGCTCTGCGTCACGAATACTAAACAGAATACACCGGCATGAGAACTAGGAATATTGAAACCGTGTTATGGAAACCTCTTTAATTGAGCTATATAAAAAAGCAGAACTTAATATTGATATTATCTTGCTCGCTATGACCGGTTCAGCGTTTGAAATGGGGCTCGAAGGAATGCCCGCTCAATTGACTGGCAATTGTGATTTGGTATTGGTTGACACATTGGCTTTATCATTTACCTACTAAAAGCTATAGCTGGTGCTGCAGTTGTTTATTTTATTGCCAAAGAATTTGCTACGCATGAGTTCTGGGCAGTGCCATTCAGTGTTTTATTACTGAGTATCCCGATTAGTTTGGGTGGAGTGTATAACATTACCATTCGACAAACTCACCGATTAACATTGTTTGTGCAACAGGGTTGCTTATATCGCTTATTTTTAGGGCGTACCCTTAAGACGATTTTATGGATTCTGTGGTCGTTGCTTAGCTCTTTTTATATGCTCATTCAGTTTCAGTTTTATCAGGCAGAGGAGTGGGTTGTCTTCTTTCTGATTATCCCTGTTTTTTATCTGATTTATATACTTATTAGGCGTATTTTGGCTCATGAAATTAAACCTTATCTGGTAACCAACATGGCGTTAATTTGGGCTAGTTGGTGTGCGCCAGTGTTGATGTTACTAATTTATATAACTTATCTATTGGGTTATGGAGACATGCCGATTTATTCCAGTCTCAGCATGGCAATAACGGAGCAGAAATCAGCCGTTGTAAATCTATTAAGCAGCGCAGTGGTTTGGCAAACATTACAATTTTTGGCCGATTTTGAAGCGATTAAAATTTATGCACTTGGGCAAGTGGGTCTTATTAATAAGCACTGGGCTTTATTAGCGCTCGGCTTAGGTCATTTTGTTGTTTTTTATAATGCTTGCAAGATGCTGTCTTGTTTACTTATTCCAAAACAAGAATATTTGCGTATCGTTGCGCCTCTTACGGATGCTGATCAGTCTGTTGTCGTCTCAAAATCAGGTATAGCAGTTATTAGCGCTGTCTTTACTTTTGTAACATTGTTTATTTATTTGCCACTGTTTGCAAGCCTCGAGGAAGTTGCTCAGCAATCCCCTGAGTTAAATGCATTCAGGGAGGATATGGAGCAAGAAATTGTTCGTATTGATAATAATTCCTATCGGAAAGATGTCCTAGTTGACCTGCAGCGTGCTAAATTAAAAATACTGCACAGTAAGGAGGTTTCTTTGCGATATCTCGAAGATCAAACAGACCGGGCATTCGATCGTTTAGAGAGCAATGTTGATATTTATCTGGATTGGTATTACAGCTTAGGTGGTGAATATGGACGTATAGGTCATCTTATGGCGGGAAATTTTGATCATTATATGAGGCAAAAACTGCAAGATTCTTTGCAGCAAGGCGATGTTTTTAAGGGTGTTCAAGCTGCCCTTGATAAAGCTCTGGACTCTCAAAAACAAGCTTTAGAAGAGTATCAGCAAGCCGCAAAGCAAATATTAGCTAATAACCGTGTTGATCATATCGTCTCAAAGTCTCAGATTGTTCAACAATTATCTAGTGAAGAGCTGTTTCAAGTTCCTCAGCATGAAGACTTGATTAAAATGCAATATAGGCTAGGTGGTAGTGGAGTGGCTGCCACTGTTGGTGCGATTGGAGGTTTTGTCGTCACCAAGATTATTAGTAAAGTGGTTGGCAAGACAAGCTTTAAACTGGCTGTTAAAGGTCTAAGTAAGTTAGTAGTCGGTAAAGCCGCCGGCACAACAGGCGGAGCCGCTGCCGGCGCAGCAACAGGTGCGGCAGTTGGTTCAATCATTCCTGGCGCTGGTACTGCAATCGGCGCTGTTGTTGGGGGAATTATTGGCGGTATTGCTACCGGTTTGCTTATTGATAAAGGACTCATAGAATTAGAATCATATCTTAATCGTGATCAGTTTAAACAATCCATTATTATGGTAATTAATGAATCCAGAGCTGAGTTTAAGGCGGGTTTGAGACCGATATAGAGAAATGATATATAGATTCTCAGATAAATAACTTCTACACTCCTTATTGATATGGCATAGGGTGTGCTGAGGCACGAAGCGCACCTTTTAGCACGATGCGCTTCGTGCCTCAGCACATCCTATGGTTCAAAGTGGAAATTTAATTTCTGAGAGTCTATGTATCCTTTTAAAAGGGAAACCATTTTGAGCCGGAGCCAGTCAGTCTTTACAACTAAAATATTTTACGAATATTAATTGGTACAACCGAGCAGGCAGGGCATATTATAAAGACTGAGGCTTCTGTAGATGATTCAAATATTAATTGCAGTTCTTTAATCAACCAATAATATTGCAATGATGATTAACAGAATAAAAGAAACACTTTTCCAGAATACAACTGGATCACGCTCTATTAACGGCGGGCGAGTCTTATTAAGAAACTCTTTATTAGGATGGCGCAGATCATAGATAAACTCGGATACTTCCTGGTAACGTTTGAGTGGATCGGGGAGTAGTGCTTTTCTGAGTGCCTCATCAATCCAGAGTGGAATTCCACTATCTTCAGGCAGTGCGGCGTATTTTAATTTCTTTTGTGCTGCTCTTGTGGTGGATTTAGCGACTTGTATGCCATAAGGTAATTTGCCAGTCAGCATTTGATAAGTAATAACCCCTAAAGAAAAAAGGTCTGAACGTGAGCTGCCCAGCTCGCCGAGCATATATTCTGGTGCCGTGTATTGTGCCGTGCCGAGTATGTTTGCGTGTTCAATAGGGCTGTTGGTTTCTTCAATCCCTGCGACTTTGGTAGCACCAAAATCGATTATTTTTACTGTGCCTGTACTATCAATCATGATATTTTCAGGTCTTAAGTCTTGATGTAGCATTTCCAGGCGATGAAAAGCGCGTAAGCCTTTGGCAATTTGTTCGGTAATGTCCCTTACTGTTTGTAAATCGGGCTTAGAATTGTCAATCATCCATTGAGTTAATGTCTGGCCTTCAATAAACTCGGTGACGATATATAAAAAGTTGCGTTTGCGCGTTTGTATACATGGCTTTAGTACATGGGGGCTGCTGATGCGGCGTGCTATCCATTCTTCCATTAAAAATCTTTCTAGATAAGCTGGGTCACCTTGTAGATCAATCGAGGGTGTTTTGATAACGACTTGTCGATCAGTATCAATATCAACGGCCAGATAAACGTGACTGCGACTGCTGGCATGTAGTTTTCTGATGATTTTATAGCCATCAAAAACGGCTCTTGCTTCCAATATGGGCGGGAAGGGGAGTTCGGTTAGTTGCTGATAAGCTTCATCGGCATCTTGCTTGGGAAGGTCATCAACCCGGATAATTTGTACTGTGAGGTTATCATCACTTTCTTGCTGGTAAGCTTGTTCGGCAATAATTTTAGCGGCGTTGTCCAGATCATGACTCTGCGCATTAATCGTATCAATCATAAAACGCGCATTAACAAATTCGTAGATGCCATCTGTCGTTAACAGAAAAATATCCCCTTTTTCTACTGGCAGCGTTTTATAGTCAAGCTCAAGGCGTTCATGCATACCCATGGCACGACTGAGATAGCTTGTATCTTCCGAAACCCATAAGCGATGATCCTTGGTTAATTGTTCTAGGCTATTGTCACGGAGCTGGTAAATGCGGGTATCGCCCAGATGAAAAATATGTGCCGTGTTCGATTTGATGATCATGGCACTTAAGGTACAGACATAGCCTCGATCTTTGTTGAAGCGATGTTGGCCTTGTTGGGTTTGTGAATATAGCCAGGAATTGGTGGCGCTTAATACTTGATGTGCTGATTTTTTTACTGACCAGGC
Organism: bacterium; assembly: GCA_030591965.1. Lineage (GTDB taxonomy): Bacteria > Pseudomonadota > Gammaproteobacteria > Methylococcales > Methylomonadaceae > Methyloprofundus. Next base: position 2,603 of record JAUVAA010000093.1, on the reverse strand, counting down.
TTCTGAGGTACAAAAATAGTCTTCTAAAAAGCCGGTAATAGTTGCTTGACTCGCGACCTGTCCTACATCGCTACTACTAATGCCATCGGCTAAAGCGATAGCTATGCCTTTTGAGGTTAATTGTGGTTCTTCCGGTATAGACACGCCATGAAAATCCTGGTTGATTTTCTTGCGACCTTTATCGGAATATTGGCCTACAGATACTTTTAATTGGCTGGACATATAGTGGAACCTTAGATGTGAGGATTACGGAGTTCCACAGTTCCTAAGTTAAGATGACAGGTATAGGATGTGCTGAGGTACGAAGCGCATCTTTGGCTATACACTTAAGGCGGGACAACTCCCTTGTCAAACAAGTAGGGTGGGCAGAAAAGATTGCCCACCCTACAAATAATAGGCTGCCTCGTCTTAAATTTGTAGCCGCATCTTTTGGTGATTTTTGATGCGCTTCCTATCATTAGCGCATCCTATGTTGATGATCTTAACTTAAGGCGGGCAACTTAAGGTCTGCACTCCTAATCATATTAATAACTGATGTTACGCACGATCCAGATAAAATATGAGTTGTAGCGAGTCGAAAAAATTATAAGTTATTGATTCATAATAATCGGTACGTAACATCAGTTAATAAGGTGATTAGGAGCGTAGGAACAATGTCAGGTGCATTGTTATTTTAAATTACGATCAGGGCTCATTCTCACATGGGTGTAATACAGAGGTAATCCGACAAAGACAAAACCACCGACCATATTGCCCAGTGCAGTGGGTAGTTCATTCCAGATTATATAGTCCATGACAGTAAAACCACCACCCATAATCATTGAGAAAGGAAATAAGAACATATTAACAATTGAATGCTCAAAACCCATATAGAAGAACAGCATAATGGGCATCCACATGGCCATCATTTTTCCGGTTGCGGAAGTAGAAATCATTGCGCCGACTACGCCCATTGATACCATCCAGTTACACAGCATGCCACGAATAAAAATAGTTATCCACCCACCAACGCCATGCACTTTATAACCTAAGGTTCTAGCCTCACCAATTTTACCTACCTTTTCGGCGATAACACCCCCATCGGTGTTATACCCAACAGTCAAAATAAAGGACATCATAAATGCAACAGCCAATGCACCTGCAAAGTTGCCAAGGAATACTAAGCCCCAGTTACGTAATACCTGATTTACTGTGACACCTGGTCTTTTGTCGAGCAGAGCAAGTGGTACCAGTGTAAAAACGCCGGTTAACAAGTCAAACTTCATTAGGTATAACATAATGAATCCAACAGGGAAAAGCACGGCACCTAATAAAGGTGAGCCTGTTTTTACTGCAACGGTAATTGCAAATATTGCTGCAAGTGCCAGAGTGGCTCCCGCCATAAAAGCACGAATCAGAGTATCTTTTGTTGACATGTAAACTTTGGCTTCACCAGCGTCAACCATTTTTGTAACAAATTCCGTTGGTTCTAAATAAGACATTATACTTCCTCTCTAAATCTAATTAATATTTTAGGGTGTTTGTTTGAATAGTTATAGGGCCAGGCAGGTAAAATTTCGTTCTGGACACTACTCTTCTCAGTACAAATAAACAAGCAATAACCACACCAAAATTAATAGCAATAGATTATCTTGTTGTTATATATAAAATTTATACTTCTTTACAAAATATTACCTCTAGTAAATAAAGGTGTTTAAGCACCTTTTTAGTGCAAGATACGACAGTGATGCCCAAAAATAGGGATGGGGATTTTAGGATGATTATCATGCATTCGAGGAAAACCTGAGGTGCTGTAAACTCTAAAGACTGTTCCTAATTAAACCATTCGCCCACGACATTCCGCACACGTGTAGACAAATTCCTTTTCATCGGTAACACGGTTCCCCCTCGGGCAAGACCATTTTCCAACTCAAAAGCCAGATCCATTGCATTAGTGAATCCTTTTTCCGGATTAACTGCACGCGCAAACAACACTTCCAGCCATGAAGGCAAGTCTGGGCGGTACTGACCTAATGGAACCAGCTTGTCAAAACTGGGCCGGGTAAAAGGCTCCACTTCACCATAAGGGTAATGCCCCTTGCTAAACATGCGATACAAAGTCACCCCTAGCGCATAAAGATCAGACTGCTCATCCCCCCGCCCTCCCCGAAATAACTGTGGAGACATATAACTAGGTGTTCCAGGTGCCGTACTTTCCAGCTCATCATCCAGGCCAGGCAAACGCGCCACCCCTAGGTCCAGTAATATCATGCCTCCGTCTTTGAGCAAAATAACATTATCAGGCTTGATATCTCTATGAATCACCCTCTCCTTATGCAAGGCATACACCGCTTTACATAACATCAAGCTAATTTCTATGCCCATATCCAGCGATATACTATTTTCCAGCAACCACTGCTCCAGTGTCTCTCCCTGATAATATGGCATCACTGTGTATAAACCCGTTCGTCGCCCCGGCTCCAGTTCCACTTGTTCAGCAATCCACGGAGCATGCACATGTGAGGTAATCCAGTTTTCACGAATAAAGGCCTGGCGATAGATTGCCTCGGAATTGGCTTCCGGCTTGGGAAATTTTAGTACCACCTCCCCATGTCCGCCCGTTT
>JAUVAA010000016.1 GCA_030591965.1 bacterium | reverse complement strand
TAAAGATTCAAAAGTACTATATAGATCTACCGCGGCACCTAAAGTATTACTTTCATCCCCCATTAACGCAGATGCACCAGAAGCAATTTGTGATAAACCGCTAGGCTCTTTAGGCTGAGTAACACCACTCATTAAGCCACTTACTTCTGGTACCGATTGAGTTAATTGCTGAAAATCATCCGCTGACATTTTAGATTGAGCAGCTTGGAATAGTGCACCAGCCCCACCCGCAGCTTGCGTAGAACTCACGCCTAATTGCTGCGTAAGCAAACCTGTAAGATCAGCATTGTTAGCCACTTGGGCCGCATTAACCGCTGATTGAGTTGCATTTAATGCACTTTGCGTGGCATTCAAACCTTGATCGACAGTGCTAGTACCGGCTTGTTGAGTTGCACACCCAGTTAACATTAGTGCCAATACGCTTGAAGCTGTTAATGCTACTACTTGTTTTGTAATCATTCTTTTTTCCTTTTAAATTAATAGTGTTATGCAATTGTACAATTGGCATTAAATGCCTAATTTTTTTCCATCGTTTTAATGAAGTCATCCGCTTCATTGATCGATTGATTCATTGCCTTAATCAGCGTATTGACATCTGATTCGACACTAGCCAGATCATTTTTAAGTGAAGCAATCGCTTGCGCATTAAGGCTGTGTTTTAGAATTAACACTTGATCCTTAAATATAGCAAGGACAGGTTCCATTTTTGCTTCTGCACGGTGCATTGCAGTGATCAATTTATTATACTGCTGTTTAGTTGCTGATAGTTTCTGCAAACTATTGCGACGTAATGAAGCTGTACTAAACTGCTCTGCTTCATCAGCCCACTCAGCAAACAAAGCTGTCGAGACATCTTCTATATCGGCGATGCGTTTACTGACTGCAGCCGCTTCATCCTTACTCGCTTCATATTCGCTATTTAACTTATTATAGGCAGCCTCTAAATCACCACCTTTAAATTCCGTAACGGCACTAAATTGTTCCAAGGTAGTTTTAAATTGTTCTTTAGCATCTTGCTGAGTATCGCGGGCTTTTTCCACGCGATGCACCATAATATCTCTTTTTGGGATACCCATTTTCTCTAGGCCACTGTAATACATACTTGAACAAGCGGTCAGTGATAAGGTAACGAGCGCTAGGATAAATAAACGCAATGATTTGACCATAAAAATCTCCATAAAAATTAGTAAACACTAACGGCTATTATCCCTGCTTTCATCTATTACAGAAAGAAATTAAGCATATCATTTTGCTTCAAGAGAATGATTGCTGATACAAGCCCTTGAAAATATTTTCTTATCAAGCAAAATTCTTGTAAGATTAGGCCTGTTCTTCGTTCATTAATAAAGGTTAACCATAATGAGATTAAATGTTGCAGCTACACCAGCCAGCGAAAGCACACTGGCAACCAATAGAGTTTTAAGAAACACTTACATGCTGCTTTCAATGACACTGCTTTTCAGTGCCTTAACTGCAGGCTTAGCGATGATGTTCAATATGCCACCTTTAGGCATGATTGTAACGATGGTGGGTTATTTCGGGCTACTTTTTGCCACCACAAAATTTAGCAACAGCGCTTTAGGTTTAGTGTTTATTTTCGCACTAACGGGTTTTATGGGCTTAACTTTAGGCCCAATCATTAGCATGTACTTAACTAATTTTAGTAACGGCTCTGAGCTAGTTATGACAGCATTAGGCGGTACAGGCGTTATTTTTATCGGTTTATCTGCTTATGCTTTAACGACACGTAAAGATTTCAGCTTTTTAGGCGGCTTCTTAATGGTCGGCATTTTAGTGGCATTTCTAGCAGGTATCGGCGCAATGGTTTTTGCTATTCCAGCGATGTCATTGGCTGTTTCTGCAATGTTCATTTTGTTAATGTCAGGTTTGATCTTATACCAAACTAGCGAAATCATTCATGGCGGTGAAACTAACTATATCTTAGCGACGATTTCTTTATACATTTCTATCTACAACTTATTCCTAAGCTTATTACAGTTATTAGGTGTATTTGGTGGCAATGATTAATTAATTATCTGCTATGATGAAAAGCCCAGTTCTGCTGGGCTTTTTTATGCCTAATAATTTCAATATCAATATGTTTATATCTGAAAATCATTGTCATTCCCGCATGCTCTTAACAGGAATCTATTATTGTGCACGCATGGATTCCCGATAGAAGAACTCGGGCATGACAACGCTAAATTATTTCTCTTGCAACATCTCTAGCGCTAACTCAGCCATATTCTCCGAACCACCGCCCTCACCTATTTCAACTTGCACAGTCCTTAAACCTTCACGTATAGACACAGCATATTCTTTGTCACGCAAAATATGTAAAATTTCTGCCGCTAAGTTTTGTGGCGTTGCTTCATGCTGAATAAATTCCTGCACTACCGACTTACCCGCAACAATATTAGGCAAACCAATAAACTCAGTATCCACTAAGATTTTAGCCAATAAATAAGTAATCGCAGATAGCTTATAAGCAACCAGCATAGGCACAGTTAATAATGCTATCTCAAGTGTTGCAGTCCCTGATACTGTCATCACCGCATCGCAACACTGCACCGTATCATAGAACTGATTTTTAATGGTTTTCACATACACACTGGAATGCTGAAAAGACGCTTGCAATAATTCGTCACTCACTGAATCAGCTTGCGGTAAAACAAACTGCACACCCGGTATCGCTTTTTGTATTTCCTCGGCCGCTTGCAACATAATCGGTAACATACGATTTATTTCATCGGTACGACTACCCGGCAAGATACCAATCACCGGCTGATCCATCGCTAAATCAAATTCTTGAAAATCAGCTTCTTTGCTACGTTTAGCGTGAACTTTATCGACAGAAGGATGTCCGACATAACGTACTGGCACATTTTCTTTTTCATAAAATGGCACTTCAAACGGAAAAATAACCGCCATCATATCAATCACTTTACCGTATTTAACGACCCGCCCTGGTCGCCATGCCCAAATTTGCGGACTGACATAAAACAGCACTTTAATACCGTTTTTCTTAGCGAAAGTAGCCAGCTTAAAATTAAACTCTTTATAATCAACGCAAACCAATAAATCAGGACGCTGCTCAAGCAATAACTGCTGCATGGACTTTAAAGCACGATTGATTTCAGCATAGCGTTTAATCACCTCAATAACACCAATAACACCCAAAGTGGACGAATCACAATGTATATCAATGCCTGCTGCGGCCATTTTCTTACCGCCCATGCCGATACCTTTAATATCAGGGCAGCGCTTTTTTAGCTCAAGAAATAAATTTGCTGCGTGTTGATCGCCAGAGGACTCTCCAGACACCAGCATGATTTTCTTGGACAAATGACTCATATACGCTACAACTCCAATACTATTTAAAAACCAATACGATTACACTATAATTTACTCATCAACCCTATCAGACTTCAAAAAGGCATTAAGTATGGCAATTTCATTACAAGACCAACTGTTAAACTCAGGTCTTATTGATAAAAGCAAAGCGAATCAATTAAAAAAAGGAAAGTATAAACAAACCAAGCAACAACGCAACAGTAAAACCACACAAACCGACGAAGCAACCCTGCTTGCGCAAAAATCACTATCTGAAAAACAAGCGAAAGACCGTAAATTAAATCTTAAAAAACAGGCAGAAGCAGAAGAAAAAGCGATTGTCGCGCAGATCAAACAACTGATCAAAGAAAACGCCCAAGCAAAAGCCAAAGGCGATGAGGGTGTAGCTTATAACTTCTCAGACAATAATATCGTCAAAAAGATTTACGTCAGCGAAAAAACACTACAACATATTAGCAACGGTAAATTAGCCATTGTGAAATATGACTCAATTTACGAACTTGTCCCTGCTATCGTTGCCGAAAAAATCAAACAGCGTGATGCTAGTTACGTATTGCTTATGAATGACAAAACTCAAGAAGAAGCCAATGCTAGCGATGATCCTTATGCCGACTTCCAAATCCCTGATGATTTAATGTGGTAAAGACTGTAGTTTTTGTAGGTTGGGTTAGATTATCTAGCGAAGCGCAGATAACGTAACCCAACATTTTATGCACAGCTAAATATGTGTTGGGTTACGTTTTTATTACTCCGCAAAAAAAATCTAACCCAACCTACAAATAACATTTTATTTAAACTTATTGCGTCTTACTGATAAACCTCCACAACCTCTCTAAATCATCTGAATTAGCGGTATTAACCGAAATACTGTACTTCAATTCATCCTCGCTTAATGCCTGCTGACTACTTTGCTGATTTTCTAAGACGGCTTGCGTAGCATCGGAAACATTATCAGCCTGTACGCTGCGCTGATGGATGCGCTCAAGCAAAGTAACCTGATCAGCCTCGGTATGAATAATGATAAATGGCACTTTGCACTGCTCAGCTAACTGTAAAAAAAGTGTCCGCTGCTGTTGCTCTAAAAACGTGGCATCGATCAATACACTATAATTTACCAGTAAAATATCCTTGGCAAGACTTAATAAATGTTGATAGATTTGATTGCGACTGGCAGCACTATATAGCTCCTCACTCTTTTCACCTTGTACCTGTACTCGCTTACGCTCTACATCAGACCGTAAGTTGATTATCTGATAACGATTGATTACCTGCTCAGCTAACCAGCTTTTTCCAGAACCCGATACACCCTGCATAATAATAAGTACCGGTAATTCAGCCTGAGTGTAGCTCTGCGCTAATTGTAGGTAGTTATGATAACGACTAAGGGCTTGTTGCTGCTCGCCCTCTGCCGCGTCCTGATGCGCACGAATTGCATCGACTTTGGCTCGAACCATCGCCCGATAAACGAGATAAAAGCGTAATAATTTCAGCCCTGAATAATCACCCGTTTTCTGTAAATAAATATTAAGAAACTGATAGGCGAGATCATGTCGCTGTTTGCTCTGCAAATCCATCACCAGAAAAGCCACTTCACTGATAACGTCAATCCAATATAAATCAGGATTAAACTCAATGCCATCGAAAGGCACGACTCGATCATCAATTAAAGCAAGATTGCCCAGATGTAAATCGCCATGACATTCGCGAATAAATCCCGCTTGTTTACGCTGCGTAAAGATAGATGAAAGTTCAGCGTGTTGCTGTATGCTCCAACTCTTTAATTGCTTGAGGATACTTAGCTTATCTATATCACCTAGCGGTTCAATTTGACTGAAATTTTCTTGAACAGGCAATAAAATACATTTAGGATTTCCAAAGGCTGTCTTTAAACCAACAGAGGGTAATTGCGCGTGAAAGCCAGCAATGATGAGCGCAGTTTGTTTTATATGATAGCTATTTAAAAGACCATTAAGCAATAAATGATCAAAGGTATTATCTGGCGGGAATTGACGCATTTTAACCGCATATTCAATCGGCTCACCCAATCCGTCAAGCTTTGGCTGCATTTCATTTCCAGAAATAGCGATTACTTCCAAATAAATATAGGGAGCCAAACGTGAATTTAAACGCAATTCTTCTCGGCAACAATGCTCGCGTTTATCTAAAGTAGAAAAATCAAGAAAACCTAGGTTCAAAGGCTTTTTTATTTTATAAGCGTAGGAACCGGTTAAAAGCACCCAAGAAATATGCGTTTCAATAAGCTTAAAACAATCGACTGGGTGTGGGTAAAGCGCGGAATTTTGGAGTGATTCTATCAATAGAGCTGTCATAATTCGACGACCTTTTAGCTATAAAAAAGCAGGTTTCGATTGTAACAGCTAGTTTATTTCAAGCATAAATCAATTGCTATCGCCACTTAGCTTCTAACTGCCTATGCTCAGCCGCACAATCTCGAAGATACAAATTGATTAAGTTTTGATAAGGAATACCTTTTGTATCCGCCATTTCTTTAAAATAAGAAATCGTTTCATCACCAATACGAATAGTAATTTGTTTTTTAAGACGCTTGGCATAGGGGTTTTTAACCGACTCTGAAAAATCATAAGATTCACGCATAACTAAAGCCCTCATACTGTTTTCGTTCAAGTTTATCAGCTTTTCGAGCTGAAATGATGCGAATAGTGTTCGATCTTCGCTCACAATGACAAACCGTTAATAAACACAGGAATGAGCTTACAGCACAACCACTACCTCAACCCCTCACCAACCGCATCCTCAATCCATTCAATAGCATTAACCCCAACAAGCCTCCTAACACCCCAGGCATCAACCAAAAATTCTGTTGATAATAAGTTGCTTTAGGTTCTGTTAAATACGGAACTTCATAAAGTCCCGACCAAGTTTCATACATGGGCGATTGCTGTAATATTTCACCCGATGCCAATACTACAGTAGAAATACCCGTATTAGTCACACGCACCAAAGGGCGACGAGTTTCTACTGCGCGGGCTAGGGTCATGATCATATGCTGATACGGTTCTTGCCATGTACCATACCAAGAATCATTGGTCACATTAACAATAAATTGCGCGCCTAAATCTGCTAAAGATTTAGAAAAACCTGGGAATAAGCTTTCATAGCAAATTTGTGGGCCTATTTTATAGTCATTTAACGTCAACAATTTCGTTGGGCCTGCACCTCGACCGAAATTACCGACCATCGGCAATAACTCTCTTAATACGGGGAAGTATTCTTCTCCCGGCAGGAACTCACCAAAGGCTAATAAAATAGATTTACTGTAATAAGGCGACTGCACTTCACCTTTTTCATTTAAGGTAAATAAAGAGTTGGTGATTAAGCCTGTTTTCAGGTCTTTGGCATACGAGCCGGTAATTAAGGGGACATGCCGATCATTCACATACTGGATTAATTGCTGCGCGTAATGGCTGTTCTGATATTGATCATTTAACAAGGAGGGAAATGCTGTCTCAGACCACAGAATAAAATCAATCTCTTTACCAGCATGAGCACGCAAGCCTGCATCGGTGACATCTTGGTATTGTTGAATGATTTTACTGTAAAAGCCACGCCCAAATTCAGCGGCAACTTTTTCTGCATTACCGATATTGGCTTGAACTAATAAGGCATTAAAAGAAGTATCTGGCTTAGGTAAAAATGCTTTAGTGCTTAAACCAAAAGCATTTAACATCATAAAAACGGTGATAAATCGCAGCAATATTTTTTTTCTTACCGCTTTATCATATCTATTCTGCCATGCAAAATATAAGGGAACATTAGCAAGTAGTGTCAACATACTTAAACCACTAAAGCCTATATATTCAGCCAACTGGTAAACAGGCATTTGCACGCCATACCACGCATAGCCGAAGTTCCATTTAAATAGCATCGGCAGTGCCCACAAACTTAAAGCCGTGAACAAACTCATAACTAAGATAGATTGCCAGCCCGTATAGAGTTTTTGTTTATAGCCGATAAACCATAAGATGCCAGCAACGGGGACAAATAAATGCGCAATTAGAGCAAATAATAACATCCCTAAAATAGCTACAAACCAAGGTAAATGAGCGAACTCATGCAATAGATAAGCGACCCAGTTAAAGCCAATCAAAGTAAATACAAAAGTAGCTAAAATACCGCTGAGTATGACATTGCGTAACCGTGTTTGCTGTTCCCAGAAGATCCATAGTGGTATAAAGGCAAACAAAGAAGCCCAAGGAGGGAAAGGAATATAGCTGGTGCCAATCAAGATGCCGGATAGAATAGGCAGTAACCACGGAGTTTTTAAACTCATTTTTAGTACTCTAAGGTAGGGCGGACTTTAGTCCGCTAGTGTAAGCGAATTGATGGATTTAATTTTTAAGCTAGGTAGGGCGTGGCTTTAGCCCGCAGATGCATGAAAGGCGGACTGAAGTCCGCCCTTGTTACCTATCCAAGCCATCTAGCTTTTGCTCAACTTCAGATAGGCGTTTTAAAATATTTTTCACTTGGCCTAATAAGGCTGGCAATTTAGGAATACTGGCCATTTCACGCATCACTTGTTTAATCGGTCGATTAGGCGCGCCCCAGACCACTTGATTTGGCTGTACATCTTTGGATATGCCCGTTCTTGCGGCAGCTGTTGAGCCATCGCCCATAGTGATATGATCAGCAATACCGACCTGCCCCGCCAAGGTCACGCGCTTACCCAAAGTAACACTCCCCGACAAGCCAACATGAGAAACGATAATGCAATGCTCACCAATATTATTGTTATGCGCGATTTGCACTAGGTTGTCGATCTTTGTGCCTTTGCCAATACGGGTCATGCCAAATGTTGCTCTATCGACACAGACATTACAGCCAATCTCGACGTTATCTTCAATTAAGACACCACCCAATTGCGGGACTTTTTTCTGTTGTTGCCCATCCCAGAAATAACCAAAGCCATCACCGCCAATCACAGTGCCTGAATGAATAATGACATTATTACCCAAGGTTACTTTCGATAAAATCGAAACATTCGGGCCAATTCTACAGTTCTCACCCATCACAACATCATGACCGATAAAGGTATTCGCATCAATCGATGTGCCTGCGCCAATAGTGACATTATCTTGAATACAGACATGTGCAGCAAGCGCGACATTAGCGGCAAGACTCACTTGCTCTTCAGAAATGACTGCTGAGCTATGAATGCCTGAGAACTTAGCTTCAGATTTATCAAACATCATCATAATGCCGATAAAAGTCTCTTTGGGCTTATCTACCTTCAAGATGTTTTTACCTGCCAATTCTGGAAAGCTTGTAGGTACAATGAGAATCGATGCATCGCTTTGTTCGGCAGCCGCTAAATATTTATCATTTTCAGCAAACGAAACCTCACCTACAACAGCCAAATCTAAAGAATTGACAGCGGTTACGACTGCATTTTTATCGCCAACTAACTCACCACCGACTTGCTGTTGAATATCTGCTAAACGCATTACCATTTCCTATTTTTAGCGACAAACTTAAGACGGGGCATATAGAGATGGTAGGGCGGACTTTAGTCCGCCCTACTGAATCATTAATATTTCGCATTAAGTGGGTACCCTATTTTTTATAAAAAAACAGCTAACAGCCTTAGTAAGCGCTGTTAGCTGTGATGTTTTAATTAAATGTATTACTTATGCCAAACTCTTTTTAAAAGCCTCTACTAAATCCAAAACCTGCTGTTTGTAATTCATTTTTTCAGTGGCGTTTAAATCCATCCAGCGTAAACGGTTAGCATTAGTAACCACGGTCACTGATGACATTGCCATTGCAGCACTCGCAATCATAGGGCTTAATAAAATACCAAAGACGGGAAACAACACCCCTGCGGCAATTGGAATACTTAATGCGTTATAAATAAACGCACCAAATAAATTTTGCTGGATATTAGCAACCGTTGCTTTAGATAACGACATCGCTTCCGGTACTTTTAATAGTGAGCCTTGCAAGACCACAATATCAGCGCTTTCTATGGCGACATCTGTTCCTGTGCCAATCGCGATACCGACATCAGCTTGCGCTAAAGCAGGCGCATCATTAATACCATCGCCCACCATGCCGACAACCTGACCCGCTTGCTGCAACTCTTTAACGATAGCAGCTTTATCTTGCGGTAAGACTTGGGCGCGTACTTCAGTAATTCCTGCTTGTTTGGCAATGGCTTGCGCAGTCACGCTATTATCGCCCGTTACCATTAACACGCGTACGCCTTGTTCTTGTAATTTCTTTATAGCTGCAGCTGAATCAGCTTTGATCGGATCAGCGACAGCAATAATACCGGCAACCTGACCATCAACAGCTAATAACATTGGTGTTTGCCCTTGCTCAGCCAAACTCAGCATTGTGGCTTTAAATGCTTCGCAATCAACCTTTTCCTCCTGCATTAAGGCTTCATTACCAAACAATACGGCTTGATCTTTAATCAGCGCTGACACACCATGTCCAGCAACAGCATGAAATTGTTTCGCACGCGCTAGTTTTAATTGTTTTGCTTCAGCCGCATTCATAATCGCTGATGCTAATGGGTGCTCGGAGCCTTTTTCGATACTTGCCGCTAATTGCAATACGTCATCTTGAGTGTAATCAGCATAAGCTTCGACAGTTGCGACCGTTGGCTTGCCTTCTGTCACTGTTCCGGTTTTATCTAGTACCAAGCTGCTTATCTTGCCAGCCGTCTGTAAAGCATCACCATTACGAATCAAAATACCCGATTGCGCTGAACGACCGACCGCCACCATCACTGAAATAGGTGTTGCTAGCCCTAACGCACAAGGGCAGGCAATGACTAATACCGTCATCGCAGTAACAAAGGCATAGCCCAAAGAAGGTTCAGGCCCCCAAACATTCCAAATAATAAAGGTGAATACCGAAATAGCTACGACGACAGGTACAAAAATACTGGCAATTTTATCGGCTAATTTAGCAAGTTCAGGCTTACTACCTTGCGCCTGACGTACGCTTTTAATAATTTGTGCTAACGCAGTATCTCGACCAATACGCGTTGCCTGATACATAAAGCTGCCTTGCTGATTCATCGTGCCAGCGGCAACGGTAGAACCTTCAACTTTCTCAACCGGCAAAGATTCACCCGTCAACATAGACTCATCTACAGTCGAGTGACCTTCAACTAAAACTCCATCAACAGCAATTTTTTCGCCTGGCCGTATTCTCAGCGTTTCGCCTAAGCCGACTTCTTCAATTGGAATATCTATCTCTTGCCCATCTCTAACAACGCGAGCAGTACGCGGCTGTAAGCCAATTAATGCACGAATAGCACTGGAGGTTTTACCGCGCGCTTTGGTCTCTAGTGCCGCCCCAAAATTAAGGAAGGCCAGAATAATAATGGCAGCCTCAAAATACGCATGTGCCGATAAAGAGGGTAAATATTCGGAATAATCAATCACCACACAAGAGTACAGCCAAGCTGAACCCGTTCCCAATGCGATCAAGGTATCCATATTGGCCTGACCTGCTTTCAGGGCTTTAACCGCACCTACAAAAAAGTGACCACCCGAATAAAATAAAATACCCAGCGTAATCAAAGCTACTTCAGGCCAAAACCAGTTACCTGTTTCTGAACCTATATCCGGTACGCCACCAAAATGGCCAACAAGCATTAATGGGACACCAAAGACAGCAGCAACCGTAGCCTTACGTACTAACTGGCGATAGCGCGCCATTTCTTGCTCTTCTTGTTCACTAGGGTCTTCAAAACCCTCCATGACAGCCGCATCATAGCCAGAATCTTTTAGCGATTTCTTCATCAGATCAGGATCAACATCACCTTTCACTATTGCAGAATGATCGGCAAAATTCACTTCAACTGAAGTTACGCCTGCAACAGAATTTAAGGCTGTTTCTACGGCACCAATACAACCAGCACAGCGCATCCCTAAAATAGATAAACGGACCTCAGCCTCAGGGTTATCTTGGTTTTGAGTGGAATTTTCTTTACTCATAGTTCACCTCTTGCATTTCATTACAGACGTCATATTCTTTTTACTCTTTAATCTTCTACCGTAAAACCTGCTTTTTCAATCAATTCGATAATATCATCTTCACTGATAACTGCGTGATCAAATACCACTCCAACATAATCGTCAACATGACTTGTATCAATCGATTCAATACCCTCTTTGCCACCTAGTTCTTTTTTGATATTGGCTTCACAACCGCCACACTTCATTCCTGTTACGGTCAATTTCACTGATATTGTCATTACTGCCTCCTTAACATTAATAGATAAATTAGCACTACATCATACTCGACTAACAAACAATAATCATGATATAAATTGCTAATAAATTCAGTTTTAATGAATCATTCCCTTACACTATATAAGTAATTATTATGCTAATTAAACACGCGTTCATACTTTTCTTTTTATTCGCGACTAAAATCCTGAGTGCAGCAGAACTCATTAATTTAACGGCTAATGATGTTAGTAACGAATTGAATAATAACGCCTTAGTTATTGATATTCGCACACCACAAGAATGGCAACAAACCGGCATTATTTCAGGCAGCCACCCCATTATGTTTTTTGACAGAAACGGAAAATATGATGCAGAAAAATGGCTAGCCGAAGTGAAAAAGCTACAAACATCACCCAATCAGGAAATTATCTTAGTCTGTCGCTCTGGCGGGCGCAGCGGCAAAGCGGGTCATTTCTTAACTAATCAGCTCAATATGTCTCATGTATCGCATCTCTCGAATGGAATTTCATCTTGGTTAAAAGAAAAACGTCCCACACAAAAAATGTGCTCACCTACTCAAACTTGCTAATTCATGTCATTTAAAACGATTACCTATCAAACCATTGCGCTCGCAGGCATAGCCCAAGCTGCGCACTTAGTTCAACAATTAGCAACCACAGGAAAAGCAGATAAAGCAGCTATTGAGGCCAGTTTAAGTAGCTTATTAGCCATTGATGTAGAAAATCCAGTCGATATTTATGGCGGTTTAGCAGGAATACAAGTTGGACTGAAGGAACTACAAACACAGCTGAGTAGCAACAAAATGACCAACCCCGAGCAAGCTCGGTATGCAGCGTCATTAGTATTCTTAGAGAGTAAGTTTTCCGACACTCCTGACATGCAAAAGCAAGTGCAACACAAAGTCAAAATTGCCCAAGCCCAATGCGAACATTTTGGCATTATGCATGAAAATGTCATTGCCAATTTGGCCGATATTTACCACACAACGATCAGCACGATAAACCCGCGCATCATGGTTAATGGTGATCAGTCTTACCTAGCTGCAACAGACATTATCAACAAAATAAGAGCGTTATTACTCGCGGGAATCCGTTCAACTATGCTCTGGAAACAGTGCGGTGGTAGTCGTTGGCGTTTTATCTTTTTTAGACGGAAAATTCTAGCGGAAGTGGAGTTTTTATTATCTGAAATAGAAAAAACCAAGCTAATCGATTAAATAGCTTATACATTATGGACTTACACTTAAGTCGAAACATTAAGGTAGGGTACGCATTGCGTACCTTTCGGTGTAACAAGGTATGCGGTGCGGTGCATACCCTACATAAATTGTACCAGCTTAAAATACTAGCCTACATTCCCACGCAGGAATGAGGTAAAAGCACCCATTTCAAAACAAGAGATGCGTAATGCGTATCCTACTACGCCTCATTATTTTAAAATAAAACCTAAGTCGTAAAGTTTTTCTGCTCTCTGGGCATGGGCTTAAGCTAAGCCAAAGTATCTTTCAAGAGGCTTTGCATTTTGTCCAGCCCCAGCTCTCTTGCAAGTTTAATATTAGTTTCTGGAATTTTTTCAGGATTCTTATAACTGGCCAAAGCGCGCCCTATACTTTCTTCGCGAATCAAATGCAGCATTGGATAGGGCGAGCGATTGGTATAGTTAGCAGGATCATCTTCATCACTATCATCAAAGCAATAATCTGGGTGAAAACTGGCTAATTGATAAACGCCTTCATAACCTTTCTCCTCCATAAAATCATTGGCTATATCAACTACGTCCAAAAAATTTTCAAAATCTTGCAAGGAATTTTCATAAATAAGCAGAGTAGTCTCTAGTTCACTACCCTGATCTAACCTAAGCGCCTCAGCCTCTAAGTCCTCCAAACAACACTCTAAGGATTGTGCGTCACTGACTTGAAAATGCACTTTACTTTGCTCAAAAACGGGCTTGGCAAAAGGACAAAAATTAAGCCCGATCACAACCTTTTCTAGCCAAGCTTTTGTTTGGCTAATAACTTTTTCATTTTGCATTATTATATACTTACTTTAAAGGCCAATTTCCAGCGCCTCCAGCTCTTCCTCGTCATCAAACTCATCCATCCCTGGAATAAGCAGGTCATCTGAAGTATTTGCACCTTCACTGATCTGATAATCACGCCACTGTAAATAAGAGGCACGCATAAATACATAGGGATCAACAGCCGCTTCATTAATAAAATTTAAAGACTGAGTAGCATTAGAGCGAGCGTTAAAAACTCCTAATAATTGTATAGGCCAAATAGCATAAGTTGTTGGACTAGTAAAAGCATCGACAATCTCTCCTGGAATCGTACGGTAAGCAGAAGGCCCTAACAAAGGAAGAACCAAATATTCGCCTCTAGGTACGCCCCAAACAGCCAAGGTCTGATCAAAGTCCTCTTCATGGTGTTCAATTTCGGCATAGCTAGCAACATCAATCAAACCACCAAAACCAAGCAAAGTATTAATCAGAAAGCGTTCAAAATCAATACCTGCCTGCTCTTCTTTACCTTGCAAACCATCATTAAGGACTGTTTTAGGTTCTTTTAAGTTAGAGAAAAAATTTGTTACTCCCGTCTCCAGCAAATCCGGAAGAACCCACTGATACCCAGTAACTAGCGGAGATACCACATAGGTATCCACGCCATCATTAAAAGCATACATGCTGCGATTCAGGTCTTCATGCGGATCTTGCTCATTAACTTCAATTATCTCACCTGAACTAGCACAAGCTGTTAATAGCAAAATACCAACAATACCAATAAAACGAAAAGCTAACCGACTATTCACACGCATTACACATAATTTTTATTGAGAGAATTTTTCGATTTTAGCAGAAATTTCGGTTATTAAAACATCAAAGCCCGATTTCCGAATAACAGCAACATATTCAGAGCGTTTCAATGCCAAATCACTAACGCCATTAGTGATGATATTAATAATGCGCCAGTCCTCGCCTCTTTTTTTCAATAAGTAATCCATACTGACATCTTTATCATCCGGCAATACTAAAAAAGTATGTACGTAAATCTGCACCGGAGATAACTGCTTCACCGACTCTACTTTGAAACTTTGCCCCGAAAAGCCATCAAAATAATGCGCATAAGAAGCAATACTTAAAGTACTAAACTT
Organism: bacterium; assembly: GCA_030591965.1. Classification (GTDB taxonomy): domain Bacteria; phylum Pseudomonadota; class Gammaproteobacteria; order Methylococcales; family Methylomonadaceae; genus Methyloprofundus. Next base: position 14,788 of record JAUVAA010000016.1, on the reverse strand, counting down.
CTGAATTAGCTCTTGTTTCTGCTCTTTCGCTAAGTTTTTCCATTCTTTACTGACTATAATTCGGGTGATTTTAGCTAAATCATGGGTTTTAATAACAGCTGGCTTTAATTGTTCAAAACGTTGCTCAAAGTTCAACTTATCACCTTGCTGCATAACATTGAGCAGCTCAGATTGAAAACCCTGAACGACTTGGCTAGCCACTTCGGTTTCATCGACCTCAGCAGCAACTAGCTGACTTGAAAAAAGCAAAAAAAACGCAGCTATCATTTTTGTTAATGACATCATAATAGTTCAACCTTTCTGATAAATACGACCTTTCCAGCGCGAACGCTCGCCTCGCCAATAACGGATAGCAGAAGTCCAGGTCATTAATAAATATAATCCAGCAATCACTGGCATACATAAAGCCCATGCTCTATTAAGAGCATAAAAACGCAAAGTAGGGAGGTAAAGCCCCAACATAACTAATACTGAAAACAGCGCAAAAAACCACGCACTTCCTGAAAAACACAACAAACCAATAAGCGGCAACACATACATCAGCGTCATAATAAGAGTACAAGCCAACAACAAACTATTGGAATATAACAGCTGAGTATAAGCAGTGCGCGCCACCATATCCCATATTTCAGTTAAAGAAACATAAGGTCTTTGACTAATCACACCATGAGTCAATCCGACCCAAGTTTTATAGCCTGCCTGTTTAATTTTCTTGGCGAGTGAGCAATCATCAATCACCGCCCCTTTGATCGCCGCCATGCCGCCTATTGCCTGTAAAGCCGCAGTATCAACTAAAATACAACCGCCCGCTGCCGCTGCCATTTTGCTGCTCGGTTTATTCGCTAAGGCAAAAGGATAGAGCATTTTAAAAAAATAAATAAAGGCGGGCATTAGCATTTTCTCCCAAAAGCTATCCACTTTTAGAATTGCCATCAGTGAAACAAACTGTAAGTTTTCACTATGTCGCTTATTAATTAAACTCGCCAAAATACCGGGCATCAAGTGTATATCCGCATCTAACAGCAAAGTCAGTGGTGTTTTAACCACATTCAAACCCTGCTCTTGCGCCCACAATTTCCCAGTCCACCCCTTAGGTAAAGATTCAGAACGAATAATATCTAAGTTTACCAAATCTTGATTTAGTGCAATATCAGCCGTGCCGTCAGTCGATTGATCATCCACTAGAATAATACGCAAGCCCTGCCCTTGTAATTTGAGTGCTTGTAAAGTGTCCGCAATCACGGGCGCTTCATCTCGCGCCGGTATGACGACAGTTACACCACTTAAATCAACAGCACTTTTCTCATCAGCTTCTAAAAGCTCTCTAGTTCGCCAAGGCTGCCACGGCAATAATGCAGTTACCAACCAAGTAATTGCCGCTAATGCACTTAGATATTCATTCATACTAAAAAATTAAGCGTTGCCAGAATCAACTGTAACGGGAATATCACTTAATGATGAACCTTTATAGCTTGGTGCTTCGACCATAGGCCCGTCAATTTTAGGGCCACGAATTGCTGCACCTAAAGCCTTTAAGGGATGAGCTAAAGTATCCGACACTGCAGTTGCCTCGTAACCACAATGAGCCATACAGCCTTCACACTTGGCATTCTTTCCGGCACCATACTTGTCCCATGGCGTAGAATCCATCATCTCTTGAAAGCTATCTACATAGCCTTCATCAGATAATAAATAACACGGTTTTTGCCAACCAAAGACATTACGCGTTGGATTACCCCATGGCGTACAGTCATAGTTTTGGTTGCCCGCCAAATAATCTAAATACAGTGACGAATGATTTAATTTCCAGCTTTTATCTTTTCCGATAGCAAAAATGCCACGAAATAATTCTTTAGCTGCATGGCTAGAAATAAAAGAATCTTGGTCAGGCGCATGCTCGTAACTAAATCCTGGCGCAATAGTAATCCCTTCAACACCTAGTTCAGTCGCATAATCTAAAAAATCAGCGACTTCTTGCGGAGTTTCGCCTTGAAACAAGGTACAGTTAATGGTGACGCGAAAGCCTTTCTCTAGTGCTAATTTAATTGCATCAACGGCTATATCAAAAACACCATCTTGGCATACAGACGCATCGTGCCTTAGCTGGTTACCATCTAAATGAATAGAAAAAGTTAAATACGGAGATGGTGTGTAATCATCAATTTTCTTTTTCAATAACAAAGCATTGGTACAAAGATAGATGAATTTTTTACGTTCAATAATCCCAGCAACAATTTCCGGCATTTCTTTATGAATTAAAGGCTCGCCCCCAGGAATAGACACCATAGGAGCGCCACATTCATCAACAGCTTGCAAACACTCTTCAACGGATAAGCGCTTATTTAAAATATCATCTGGATAATCAATCTTGCCACAACCAGAACACTCTAAATTACAGCGAAATAAAGGCTCAAGCATCAATACTAAAGGATACTTATCAACTCCTTTGAATTTCTGCTTCATTAAATAAGTACCTACAGCAATTTGCTGCCTTAAAGGAACGCCCATGCAGTTTACTCCGAACTTTTTATAGATAAATCAATTAAAGTTGCAAATATGCAACAAAAAAAGCAATTCTCGAAACAATCCGTTGTAATGATTTAAATAACATCTTTACTTAGATCCATTATCAATTGCTAATAACTGATAAGCATACTATTTTTAAGCGACGAACACCAGTTAGCTGCTTTTATTTTTTAGCAAAGCAAAGCACATAAGTCGTGTAAAAAAAACAACAAAACAGCGTTAACTAGCGACATCAGCACGATAAAAAGGCAACGCATTTGCAAAAAAACAACAGACTTTGTATTTAACCTACATTCAGTCTATAATTTACATCTAATTTGATTTATTTTGCCGCTAACAATCAACCCCTATAGACTGTATGACTGACACCAAGATCTCTATTGATAATCCAGAATCGCTTTTAGCTGCTTCTGTCGATGAATTCCAGGCCATATTACTAGAAGGTGTTTCACGGACATTCGCACTCACTATTCCGCAATTACCTAAAGGTCTCTACGAAGCCGTTGCTAATGCCTATTTACTGTGCAGAATTGTTGATACCGTCGAAGATGAGGTCTCGCTTTCTGCGGAACAAAAAGAACAATTTCTTAGCCGCTTTATAGAAGTAGTGCGGACAGGCGAAGAAGCTCAAACCTTTGCTACCGACTTAGCGCCACTACTGTCCGATCAAACCATTCCAGCAGAACACATGCTAATCAAGGTGACTGCTCGCGTTATTGACATCACACATAGTTTCGCACCTAAGCAAGTTGAAGCTTTGCTGGGCTGCGTTGAAACCATGGCTAAAGGCATGCCTGCGTACCAAAGCATGGACTTACACGGCGGCCTTGCTACCATGAAAGACATGGACGAGTACTGCTATTATGTGGCTGGCTGCGTTGGCGAAATGTTAGCCAAATTATTCTGTCATTATTCTCCAGAAATCAACAAACATCATGATCAGTTACTAGAGCTTTCCACGTCATTTGGTCAAGGCCTGCAAATGACCAATATCTTAAAAGACATCTGGGATGATGCACAACGTGGCGTCTGCTGGTTACCGCAAGATATTTTCACAGAAACAGGGTTTGACCTGAAAGACCTAAATACCGCGACTAGCACTAAAGAATTTCAGCTAGGTTTAGAACATTTAATTAGCATAGCTCAAGGTCATTTAAAGAATGCCTTAACTTATACTCAGCTTATTCCTAGCCATGAAATAGGCATGCGTAATTTTTGTCTATGGGCGCTAGGCATGGCGGTGCTTACACTGAATGAAATCAAATCACATTTAGACTTCAACGACTCCAATCAAGTTAAAATAACGCGAAAAAGTGTTAAAAGAACGATTTTGACTACCAAACTAATTGGTCGCAGCAATTTCTTATTGTCCTACGTGTTTAATGCCAAAAGCAAAACGCTTGTTTGCCAAGATTGGCAATATCAAGCGAAAAGCTAATTTATATAATGTTTACTGAAAACTACAACAACATGACCAACACTCGTACGATAGAGAGTGCCATAAAGAATGCACAAGACAAGCTTCTGTCTTTGCAGCACAAGGATGGCTATTGGATTTTTGAACTGGAAGCAGACTGCACGATCCCAGCAGAATACATCATGATGATGCATTACTTGGATGATATAGACGCAGAACTGCAAGCTAAACTTGCGAATTATTTACGCGCTAATCAGGCTGACGATGGTAGCTATCCCTTATTCCGTGGTGGCGCTGGTGACATTAGTTGTAGTGTCAAAGTTTACTATGCTTTAAAAATGGCTGGCGACCAACCAGACCAAGCTCACATGACTCGCTTACGCGACTACATTCTCAGTCAAGGCGGCGCAGCAAAAGCAAACGTATTTACCCGTATCGCTCTCGCTATTTTTGAACAACTTCCATGGCGCGGCGTACCGTTTATTCCAGTAGAAATCATGTTACTACCTAAATGGTTTCCTTTCCATATCGACAAAGTTTCTTACTGGTCAAGAACCGTTATGGTGCCGTTATTTATTCTTTGCACACTAGAAGCAAAGGCTAAAAACCCACTTAATATTGACGTACTAGAGTTATTCATTACTCATCCAGACAAAGAGCAACACTACTTTGCTGAAAGAGGCTTACTAAATAAATTCTTTTTATTTTTAGATGCTCTCGGACGTAAATCAAGAATACTAATTACCGACAAAATGCATCGCCGTGCGGTCGACAAAGCACTCAACTGGTTTACCGAAAGATTAAATGGCGAAGATGGCTTGGGAGGGATTTTTCCTGCCATGGTTAATGCTTATGAAGCCATGCTATTACTTGGTATACCCGCAGATGACGAGCGTGTCATCACCGCTCGCAAAGCAATTGATAAACTTTTAGTCATCAAAGAAAACGAAGCTTATTGCCAGCCGTGCCTATCCCCTGTTTGGGATACTGGCTTAACCTTACTAGCCTTACAAGAAGCCGATTTAAAAAACTCAAAAGCACAGAGAAAACGCGCTTATGACTGGCTAAAAACCAAGCAACTATCCGACGAACTTGGTGACTGGCGTATACAGCGCCCCAACTTAGAAGGCGGCGGCTGGGCTTTTCAATTTGAAAACCCTTACTTTCCTGATGTCGATGACACAGCTGTCATTGCCTTTGGTATGGCTACCTCTGGCTTACCCGACATGGACGAATCTATTCATCGCGCAACCCGATGGATAGTTGGCATGCAAGCTTCTAATGGTGGCTATGGTGCATTTGACGTAGATAACACCTATTACTATCTAAATGAAATCCCTTTTGCGGATCACGGCGCGTTATTAGACCCGCCAACTATAGATGTTAGCGCTCGTTGCGTTATGCTCATGGCTAAAGCCTCACAAGACCATGAAGAATACTTACCTGCCTATCATCGCTGCATAAACTACATCCGTAGCGAACAAGAAGAAGACGGATCATGGTTTGGTCGCTGGGGTACCAATTATATTTACGGCGTCTGGTCAGTGCTTATGGCACTAGAACATACCAACATCCCTAAATCAGACCCAATGTACACCAAATCGACGTCTTGGCTAAAAAGCGTACAACATGAAGATGGCGGCTGGGGCGAAGATAACCAAAGCTATGATAATGATAGTTTGCGCGGTCAATTCCATACTAGCACCGCCTTCCAAACCGCATGGGCGATTCTAGCCTTAATTGCCTCTGGTGAAACCGATACGAAAGAAGTAAAAGCTGGCGTCAGCTATTTATTAAACAGCCAAACCGAAGATGGCGTATGGGCAGATGAATGTCATACGGCACCAGGCTTTCCGCGCGTCTTTTATTTGAAATACCACGGCTATGATAAATTCTTTCCGTTATGGGCCTTAGCACGCTATAGAAACGAGCAAAATAAAACGTGATAACTGGCATTCTTGTTGCTTTACCTGAAGAACTTCGCACCCTGACAAAAACAAAAATAAAACAGGGTGAATGCGTTACTGTGGCTAAAAATACAATCATCACCCTATCAGGATCTGGCCCTGAAAATGCGCGTATTGCTGCACAAATATTGATAGGTCAGGGCGCCAAACAATTAATCAGTTGGGGTTGTGCCGGAGCTCTAGCGCCACACCTAAAAGCAGGCGACTTGGTAATCCCTGAGTCTATAAGCACTCAAGACAACAACTTAATTGTCATGCATACGCAGTGGTCTAAAAAAATAATAGCAAACCTAGCAAGCAGCATAAAATATTATACTGGCACACTTTTAGAAAGTGATTCAGTCGTCGCTTTAGCAGACACAAAAAATGAACTTCACCAATCAACCCACGCATTGGCTGTCGATATGGAAAGTGGCGCAGTGGCGCGCATCGCTCAACAAGCACAGATACCGTTCATCGCTTTACGTAGCATTGTCGACCCAGCTAACTTAGACTTACCACTAGCGATAAATCATGCCATGACAGAAACTGGATTAGTCTCTATCCCAAAACTGCTACTTTATTTATGCGCTCACCCGAACGAAATTCCTAGCTTAATTAAGCTAGGCTTAAATTTTAATGCCGCCAACAAAACACTCAAATACCTTGCCCATCAACTTCCACTTATAAGCCAAAATCAATGAGTCAAGACATGTCGCGTTCAGCAAAAATACTCGAATGGCAAGGTTGTCTTATTGTTCGTTATGCTTGGCTCATCGTTATTAGCGCCTTACTCATAAGCGGGCTAAGCCTTTATTATGTAAAAGACAATCTAGGCGTTAATAATAATTCAGCGGAAATGCTCTCGCCTGACTTGCCGTTTCAAAAAAACACTAAGCGCTTTGACGAGGCATTTCCTCAGGATTCTGACGCTATTATTTTTGTCGTCAAGGCAGCGACACCAGAAGAAACCGCTATTGCATCAAGTCAATTATTAAGCGCCTTAGAAAGTAACAGAAAATTCTTCGAATCCAGTTATATTCCTGAAGATAATGCCTTTTTTCGCCAGCAAGCGTTAATGTATCTATCGCCTACTGAGCTAGAAAAGTTAGCCTCTAATCTAACGGATGCTCAACCGTTTATTGGCTATCTTACGCAAAATTATAATTTAACGGGTCTGTTTGAAATTTTGACGCAGGCTTTAGAAAACCAAGATAGCGTTATCAGCCAAAGCCTACCTGCCCTACTCAACAGCATTAATCAGGCTATTATCGATACCGCTGCCAATACAAGCTATCATGTTTCTTGGCAAACGATTTTAAACCCTAACAACCTTGCCAATAAGACACGTCGCATCGTTATTGCCAAACCAAAACGAGATTTCCATTCCATGATGCCCGCTGCTGCGGCAGTTGAAAAAGCACGTGAAATCACGAGCCAACTCAGCACTAGTATGGCCAATCTTAAAATTGGCATTACCGGGGATGTCATTTTGCAGCATGAAGAACTAGAAAGCATTGGCGGTGGTGCTATATTAAGCGGTATCGGCTCATTCATTCTTGTGCTACTTATTCTTTTCCGTTGTTTTCACTCTTTTAAACTACTGTTTGCAACACTAATTACTTTATTAATGGGGCTCTCGCTAACCGCTGGATTTGCTGCGCTTGCCATCGGCCATTTAAATGTGATTTCTATTTCTTTCGCTGCACTTTATATTGGCCTAGGCGTTGATTTTGCGATCCATGTCAGCCTGCACTATCGCGATGGAATTGCACAAAAACTTAGTAACTGCATTGCCATAAAAAAAGCGATTCATAGCGTAGGATTTTCTCTATTTCTCTGCGCACTGACCACTGCGATTGCCTTTTTTGCTTTTGTCCCTACTGATTATAAAGGTGTTTCTGAGCTTGGATTAATCTCTGGTGTCAGTATGTTTATTGGCCTAGGCTTATCTTTAGTATTCTTACCTGCATTATTAAGCCTGTTACACTTAAAAAAAGCTCACGCATTAGAGAGTAACAAACAAGCTAGCTGGCTTCAAACAGCTCCTTTACGTTATAAAAAAACAATTCGCATTACCAGCGTACTGCTTGGGGTTGCTTGCTTATTTGCTATTCCTTATATCACTTTCGACTCTAACCCAGTCAATATGCGCAACCCAGAGTCTCCATCCGTTATCGCCTTTAAAGACTTACTGAAATCCACAACAGACTCACCCTACGCACTTTATGCTTTAAGTAATAATATTGAAGGGTCACGCGCGCTAGTACAGAGATTAAAACAGCTATCAACTGTCAACAGCACGGTAACCTTAGAAGACCTTGTCGCTACCAACCAAGAAGACAAATTGTTTTTGATCGAAGATTTAGCCATGATCTTAGGACCGCAGTTAAGTCAGTTTGATGGCAATTTAACGCCATCTGACACAGAAAAAGTACTCAGCAAATTTCAAAGCACACTAAGCACCGTATTGACTAACAATCAATCCGATATCAATGCTGAAATTTTAATTGCTCTTAACAACAGTATTGAACAATATAAAATTACCTTACAACAATCAGCCGACCCTACACTATTAAACAATGCATTAGATAACAGCATCTTAAGTCTGCTACCGCACACTATCAGCACTTTAAGTCAAAGTTTAGCTGCTTATGAGTTTGACCTAGATAGCCTACCTAGTTACATAAGCAGGCAATGGTTAAGCCCTAATGGCATTTACCGCGTCATGATATTACCTGAGCAAGACTTAAATATTCCGGCTAATTTAAAACAGTTCGCCTTAGATGTACAAAGTATTGAGCCTACTGTTGTTGGTTTACCGGTTGGCGATTTAGCCTCTGGACAAGCTGTAGTCAATGCTTTTTTAATGGCCTTTAGCTGTTCATTTGTATTAATCACACTCTTATTATTATCTATACTAAAAAGCCTTTATAAAACCTTACTTGTCCTAGGTCCACTGATTTTAGCGTCTTTACTTACTTGTAGTGTCAATGTTTTACTTGGCATTCCGTTTAATTTTGCTAATATAATCGCCCTCCCCCTACTTTTAGGTATGGGAGTGGATAGCGGCATCCATATTATGCACTGCCTACACGAGCAGCTTAAAAACAATCAGAACATACTGCAAACCAGCACTGCTCGTGGCGTTATGTTTAGCTCTATCACCACCATGAGCAGCTTTATCAGTTTAGCTTTAATCCCTCATTTCGGCATATCCAGCATGGGTATCACCTTAGCAGTCGGCATTAGCTTTACCTTACTTTGTACCTTGGTCGTACTGCCTGCGTTTAGTAACAAAACAATTACTCTTTAACACTGAAATTCGAAGATAGCCATGTCCTTTAGTATTGCTGAACTTTTTACTCAACATAACCAAGAAAAATTTGAGCTGCATGAAAAATACCTGAATAATCAAATGGTTCGGGTATTGCAGACTATTGGTTATGACCGTACCTACACAAAAGCTACTGGGCAATATTTGTACGATCAAGACAATCAAGAATATTTAGATTGCCTCAGTGGCTTTGGCGTCTTTGCAGTAGGTCGTAATCACCCTACCGTGATCAGCGCATTACAAGAGACCTTGACATTAGAGTTACCTAATTTGGTACAGATGGATGTTTCTTTGTTAAGTGGTTTATTAGCTAAAAAGATTCTCGAGTCCACTCCTGACAATCTAAGCAAAATGTTCTTTTGTAATTCAGGGACAGAAGCTGTAGAAGCCGCGATTAAATTTGCACGCTACACCACAAAACGCGAAAAAATCGTTTATTGCGATCATGGCTATCACGGCCTAACAATGGGCTCTTTATCACTAGTCGGCGAAGAAGTCTTCCGCGAAGGCTTTGGTCCTTTTTTACCTGGTTGTAGCTCCGTCCCATTTAATAATCTTGAAGCATTAGAAAACGCCCTAAGCAATAAAGATGTCGCCGCGTTTATTGTTGAGCCCATACAAGGTAAAGGCGTTAATATTCCTGACGATAACTACTTACCTGAAGTCGAACGGCTATGCAAAAAATACGGCACTTTATTTGTCGCTGATGAAGTACAAACAGGTATTGGACGTACCGGGAAATTTTGGGCAATCGATCATTGGGGCGTTAAGCCCGATATGATTTGTATGGCAAAAGCATTATCTGGCGGTTTTGTACCGGTTGGCGGTGTTGCCATGACCAGTAAAATTATGGATACTGTATTCAATCGTATGGATAGAGCGGTAGTACATGGCTCTACCTTCTCAAAAAATAATATGGCAATGGCCGCAGGCTTGGCTACACTTCAAGTTATGGAAGATGAGAAGCTAGTGGAGAATTGCGCACGAGTCGGCACTGACATCATTAGCAGCATCAATGCTATGAGTCCGAAATATGAATTTCTAAAAGAGGCCCGCGGCAAAGGCTTAATGGTTGCTATTGAATTTCAGGCTCCAAAAAGCTTAAAGCTTAAAGCGGCATGGACAGCCCTTGAAGCAGCTAATAAAGGCTTATTTTGCCAAATGGTCACCATTCCTTTATTTAAAGAACATCATTTACTCACGCAAGTGGCTGGACACGGCATGAACGTAGTCAAATTATTACCGCCACTTAATTTAACTAACAAGGATCGCGACTGGATTGTAAATTCATTCGAACACGCCATTGCTGACACTCACAAAGTCCCTGGCTCAATTTGGACACTAGGTAAAAATCTAGCCAGCCATGCACTTAAAGCAAAAAAAGAGGCATAAGGAACGCACATTATGAATATTGAAGAAAACTACCCACTGTTAAATACCATCGACCTACCGGAAGATGTGCGCCAACTGCCTAAAGAACAATTAAAGCCTTTAGCTAAAGAGCTACGTGAATTTTTAACTCACTCGGTCAGCTTGTCTGGAGGTCATTTCTCTGCAGGCTTAGGCACCGTTGAATTAACCGTCGCTTTACATTATGTCTACAACACACCTAAAGACCAATTGGTTTGGGATGTAGGTCATCAAGCTTACCCGCATAAAATTCTGACTGGTCGTAAAGAACGCATGACAACTATCCGTACTAAAGACGGTGTTTCTGCATTCCCTAAGCGCAAAGAAAGCGAATATGATGCCTTTGGCGTAGGTCATTCCAGCACGTCTATTAGTGCCGCCTTAGGCATGGCGATTGCTGCCGAATCCAAAGGCGATGACAGCCGTATGGTTGCCATCATTGGCGATGGCAGCATCACAGGCGGCATGGCTTTTGAAGCCATGAACCATGCAGGCGCTATCGATGCTAATTTATTAGTTATTCTTAACGACAACGATATGGCTATCTCGCCTAATGTTGGCGCCATGAATAACTATTTCACAAAAGTCATCTCTAGCAGACTATATTCCACAGTACGTGAAGAAAGCAAAAGAGTACTAAGTAGCTTACCTTCCGTGTGGGAACTTGCGCGTAAAACCGAAGAGCATGTTAAAGGTATGGTCGTACCTGGCACTTTATTTGAAGAACTAGGTTTTAACTATATTGGCCCTATTGATGGCCATGACCTTGATATGTTGGTGCCTACTTTAGAAAAACTAAGAGAGCTTTCTGGCCCAGTTTTTTTACATATTGTGACCAAAAAAGGTAAAGGCTATGCACCAGCAGAAAAAGATCCTTTAGCGTATCACGGTGTTCCTGCCTTTGATCGCACTAAAGACTCATTACCTAAATCCGCCCCCTCACCTCACCCGACTTATACTCAAGTATTTGGACGCTGGTTATGTGATATGGCAGAAAAGGATGAGCGCTTACTAGCGATCACTCCAGCTATGCGCGAAGGTTCAGGCATGGTGGAATACTCGGAGCGTTTTCCAAAACGCTATTTCGACGTAGCTATTGCCGAACAACATGCTGTTACTTTAGCGGCTGGTCAAGCTTGCCAAGGTGCAAAACCAGTCGTTGCAATCTATTCTACTTTTTTACAACGCGCCTATGATCAACTAGTGCATGATGTTGCCATCCAAAATCTGGATGTGTTATTTGCCATTGATCGCGCCGGCTTAGTGGGGCCTGATGGCCCAACGCATGCAGGTAGTTTTGATTACAGCTTCTTACGTTGCATACCTAATATGCTTATCATGGCACCGGCTGATGAAAATGAATGCCGTCAAATGTTGAGCACAGGCTATCAGTATGAAGGTCCGGCGTCAGTTCGCTACCCTCGCGGAAAAGGCCCTGGCACAGTCGTTAATACCGATTTAGATACCTTAGAAATTGGTAAAGCTGAGATTCGCCATCAAGGTGGACGCATTGCCATCCTTGCTTGGGGCAGCATGGTAACTCCAGGACTTGAAGCTGGAAAACAACTCGGTGCAACCGTGGTTAATATGCGCTTTATTAAGCCTATTGATGAAGACATGATTTTAGCAATGGCTAAAACTCATGACGTTCTTGTAACGATTGAAGAGAACGTTCTTGCTGGTGGTGCAGGTAGTGCCGTTAATGAGTTTTTACAGGCGCAACGCATTCTTATGCCAGTATTAAATATTGCTCTACCTGACGCTTATGTTGAACAAGGTACACGTGAAGAATTATTAACAGAATGCGGTTTAGATACTCACGGTATCGTTGCTAGTATCGAAACTTTTTGCGCATAACACCCTTGCTTATTTTAGGAGCATGTACGACATAACTTGAGCACAATGGAAAGCCCGGGTCTTTAGTCCGCACTTAAAGTGCAGGCCACCCACTTGACATGGACACATAAAAATTTGTAAGGTGGACTAAAGTCCGCCCTACAAATAGGATAAACGTCTCACCTTAAGTAGGTAGCCTTCATACACGTCCTTTAATAAGCAAAACTCAAGCAACCTTTCCCACTTAGATAAAAAGTAAACTTGTGTTACCTATAAAATTCTTTATCGCTCTCTGCCTTACTCTTTTTCCATTACTGAGTTTTGCCCACGGCTCAATTGATCCTAGGCAATCTATTTGGTCGGCATGGGTTTATACACCTGATGTTGCGATTCCTATGCTACTCACCGTCGTGGTGTATTTTCGTGGTCGCGCTAAAAGACACGAAATAGGTCGCCCGGTAAGTATTGGACAAACTATTACCTTTTTACTCGGTATGCTTTGCTTTGTCATTGCTTTACAATCTCCGCTAGAACCTCTCTCAGAACACTTTCTATTTTTCCACCAAATTGAACATTTATTGATGCGCGGCCTAGGGCCTTTGCTATTGATATTAAGCATGCCACTTGCCCCCTTATTGCAGGGACTACCTAAAACAGTGCGACATCGTATTCTCACGCCAATTATTAGAAATAAAACCATACAGTGGCTCTATCAATTTTTTGGTCACCCCATCATCGCCTCTGTGCTTTTTATCGCGACGTTATTAATCTGGCAAATACCTAGCCTACACAATCAAGCCTTAGCCGACCAATCGCTGCACAATACCATGCATACCACGATGATTATTACCGGCTTCTTTTTCTGGTGGTTAATTTGTGATCCGAGACAAAAATCAGCACGCATTCCTTTTGGGGTGCGTATCATTATTTTATGGCTAGTGACCATTCCCAATACCATTATTGGTGCGATCATTACCTTAAAAAAAGACCCTATTTATACGGCTTATGATGTACTCAACGGACGTTTAGATATTGAAATGATGCTCGACCAGCAACTGGGTGGCATTATAGTCTGGGGACCTGGCGGCATGATGGGCTTGATTGGTACTGCTGTGGTATTTTTCTTGTGGACAAGAAAAGATAAAAAAATTCGGTATGCCCCGTAAAACGGGTACGCCTCTGCTAAAAATCCCCTAAAAATTTCTCTTTAGCGCAACAACCACTAGCAACAGGGCGCTCCAATGATTTATATATTAAACTCACGCGCCAGCCTAAGCCTTAACACAAAAAAATCTGTATCATTTTTGCTTATTTTATTTTTCAAAATAATCTCATAACGCCTAAATTAGCTAGGTAAAATACTTTCTAACCTTCTCCCTTTTGAACATCCTCAATCCATTCTTCAATACTAATAATACCGCCCTCTTTTTCAGGCCTGCCTATATCTTTAGGGGGCAAAACATCTTGCATTAAATCAACTCGCTTCCATCCAGCTAACGGAGTTTTTTCTTTTTGCCCTGGAACATAATGAGATAGTTCTTTTAACTCATACTTATGAATATATCGCGGGCAATTAATCCACATTTTTGTCAACTTCACTCGCACGACCAATTCTGCTTCATTAAATTCAGTCATCAAAGGGTCATCTTTTGAAACGCTGGCTTCACCATGAAAACGAATACGGTGTGGAGTTTCAAAGTCGATAAACAAAATACCCACTTTTGCTGTTTCTTGAATATTTCCCATTGAATAAAACATGCCATTGCCATCATAGGAAGGAAATGCAATGGTTCTGCTATCAACCACTTTTACAAAACCGGGAGCCCCCCCTTTATAAGAAACAGTTGGCTGTCCATTTTGATCAACACTAGAAAGAAAAAACATCGGACGACTTTCAATAAAACCCTGCTCTTGCTCTCCGATTTCCTGCTGAATAATCACCTCCTCCATCCTGTCTGCTAACTTCCGTGTTTCAAATGTATCTTGTAAAATACGGTGTTTATCACCAAATAATTCAGTCATTTTTTTCCTTATAGGTTTATATTTTTATATTTCAAACTAACGCTATGTAAAATATCGTAAGCGCCCAATTCTCGACGTAATTCCCAGAAATCAAGATAAATGCCAGACTGCTCCCTATTAAATTAGTCAGGGGGATTTCAAATGGCAGTACTTAATCAAGCATCGCGTAAACTATTTCCTGATTAGAAAGATTCTTCAGCTTGTCGAAGCCAACAAGCAGGGCGAGGCTCGCTTCCGCTGCAGCGACTAGTAGATGCAGCGGAAGCGTCTCAAGATGGAAGCGCCGGTTAAATC
>JAUVAA010000031.1 GCA_030591965.1 bacterium | reverse complement strand
CTTAATATATTAAGAGAAACCAGCGATGGTTTTATTATTGCCGAAAAAGACTTAGAATTACGCGGCCCAGGCGAAATGATGGGCACTAAGCAAACCGGTCAACTGCAATTTAAAATAGCCAATTTAGAGCGTGATGCGGCTTTATTAGAGCACGTCACTACAGCGGTCAAAATCATCCAAGAAACTTGCCCAGAAAACATTCAGCCTCTGATTGAGCGCTGGCTCGGTACAACCACCAAATATGCAGAGGTTTAACTCGATTGCGCAATACAAGTAGTTTATACAGCAAAGAACCCACCTGGTTTTGTAATCGCTTAAGAAGTCGTTTAAATATTCCTGATAATGCTGCTTCATGGATTTTTGAAGCCGGCTCGATTACTCAGCGCCTGAGAAACTACTACGGCCCGCGTGTACGCGTCCAAGTATTAAACAATATTTGGCAACGCTCATTTATATCAGAAAGTCGACTGCTAAAATTACCTCAAGCAAGATACTCACTGACTCGCGAAGTATTATTATCTGTTGATGACACACCTTTAGTGCTCGCGCGCACTATATTGCCTGAGCGCACGATTCAAAGTGCACAGCACAATTTGTCACATTTAGGCTCTCGCCCCTTAGGTGAAGTTATTTTCTCTTACCCAAAACTAGAGCGCTTAGCATTAGAAATCAGCCATGTTTCTAATCGCGCATGGCGACCTGAAATACAACAGTTAACTCAAATACAGCAACCCTTATGGGGACGCCGAACGATTTATGCTATTCACCATCACCCAATGCTCGTAAGTGAATTCTTTTTACCTGAAATTTTAAATCATTAAGGAAGAACAGCATGCGCTATTTACACACTATGGTCAGAGTAAAAGATCTAACCGCCTCACTGCATTTTTATTGCGATTTTTTAGGTTTACAAGAAACACATCGCATAGAAGATGAAGCAGGCCGCTATACTTTAGTTTACTTAAATGCACCTGTAGATGCTGAACAAGCAAAAAACAATCACTCGCCTTTATTGGAATTGACCTATAACTGGGATACCGAAGATTACACCGGCGGGCGCAACTTCGGCCATTTAGCGTTTGAAGTAGATAATATTTATAGATTTTGCCAAAATTTACTGGATAAAGGCATCATCATTAACCGCCCACCTCGCGATGGTTATATGGCATTTATTCGATCACCCGATGAAATTTCTATTGAATTACTACAAAAAGGCAATCAACTTCCACCCGCAGAGCCTTGGGTTTCCATGCAAAGTACAGGTGTTTGGTAGTTCATAATATTTCTACTTAAGTAGCAAATCAATTAACCACAGAGGATACAGAGAAAAACTTTTCCTGATTATGTATAACTGAAAAATTTCTTGTAGCCCGTTATGGAGCTTGCGGAATACGGGGAGTTCGGAACAGCCATTTTCCCGCATTCCGTTAACTTCCAGCGAGCTACACTAGTAAATCGTTTGATTTAAAATATTTTTCAAGGTAACTGAAGCTTGTGGGTAATTAAAAAACCTTTTAAAGCTTTTCCTTGTGCCCTCTGTGGTTACAGGCTGGCCACCACCTATTCTTACAAGCAAAAAAAACGCCGAATGCATCAACTGCATTCGGCGTTATAAAGTATAAATATGATAACGAGGAGGAATCATAATTTATTGGTACAACAAGGAGAATAAACTACATAAAAACTTTAACTTAAATTAACTTTGCAAACGATTTGTTAAATGCACATTACTGAAAATAGCTGAAACTGCAAAAACAACAGCAGAAACAATAAAAGCACCTGAGATAAAACCAAAAATTCCAGTAACAAATAATAAGCCAACTAAGATATCTTTTTGTAAATCAGTCATTGTGTTTCCCTTAACGGTAAAAAGTAATTAATTTAAGTAACTGATGCGTACTATACAGCAACATAAAAATCCCACAATACGCTTAAATATCATTAGTTTGTTTCCATAAATGAAACAATATTTCTTGCGATTTTATTAAGTAGTTCACGTTTTTTGCAATCATAAACTGCCCGCCAACCATCAAATAAGGTTCACGCTCCGTACATGCTCAATATTATCTGGATCTTCTTTTTTATTAGCGCCTTTATCACCGCACTATTCAAGCTATTCTACTTAGGTGAACACGCCATCTTTACTGAGTTAATGGCTGCATTATTTGCCATGTCAAAAACCGCCTTTGAGATTTCCTTAGGTTTAACTGGCGTACTCGCTTTATGGCTAGGCATTATGCGCATTGGTGAGCGTAGCGGTTTTATCGACTTACTGACACGCGGACTTACACCATTATTTAGTAAATTAATGCCCGAAGTACCCGCGCATCACCCAGCACTCGGCGCCATGGTAATGAATATATCCGCTAACGCACTAGGGCTAGATAATGCCGCTACGCCTTTGGGTATTAAAGCCATGCAAGAATTACAAACATTAAACCCCAATAAAGAGACGGCTAGTAATGCGCAAATTTTATTTTTGGTAATCAATACCTCAGCCGTCACCCTATTTCCTATTACCATTTTCACCTACCGCGCCCAATTGGGCGCAGCGCATCCAACTGACGTATTTATCCCTATTTTATTAGCCACTTATATGTCTACGATTTGCGGCTTATTAGCCGTGGCTTGGGTGCAAAAACTTAACCTATGGGATAAAACTATCCTCGCCTATTTAGGCGGCTTCAGCTTATTGGTAGCGGGAATTATTTATTATTTCGCACAACTCAGCCAGGCGGACATGCTTTTGCAGTCTGCATTAATCAGCAACCTGATTTTATTTACGCTGATTATTATTTTCATTGCTACGGCAGCTTACAAAAAAATAGATGCCTATCAAGCCTTTATTGAAGGTGCGCAAGAAGGCTTTCAAACAGCAATTATCATCATTCCCTATTTAGTTGCCATGCTGGTTGCCATTGGAGTGTTTCGTGCCAGCGGCGCATTAGAGTTGTTAATGAATGGATTGCGTTTTACGGTGCTGCAAGCAAATTTAGATCCGCGCTTTATTGATGCTATGCCAACTGCATTAATGAAACCGTTTAGCGGTAGCGGCGCACGTGCAATGATGGTCGATACCATGCAAACCTTTGGCGCTGATTCCTTTGCTGGCCGTTTATCCTCTATTGTACAAGGCAGCACCGAAACCACTTTTTATGTTTTGACGGTTTACTTTGGCTCAGTAGGCATTAAAAATATTCGTCATGCGCTAGCTTGTGGGATAATAGCCGATTTTGCGGGCATTATTGCCGCAATCTTTATCGCATATTGGTTTTTCGCATAATGTTAGTTCACCTTAGAACCCTCGGTTGTCGCCTTAATGAAGCAGAATTGGAAAGTTGGGCGCAAGCTTTTCAAAAAGCAGGTCACCAAATTACCCGCGAACAAAATAAAGCTCAGCTGATTATTGTTAATTCTTGCGCCGTCACACAAGATGCCGTACGCAAATCACGTCAACTTATTCGCCGCATCCATAGAGACAACCCGAGCGCAAAAATCGTTGCCAGCGGTTGTTATGTCACGCTTAATTCTGATGAAGCCGCGGAATTATTAGGCGTTGATTTAATCGTTAGCAATCAAGATAAAGGCCGTTTGGTCGAACTTGCGATTCAAGAATTAGAAATCCCCACCATGCCGGCGATGTCCACAGAGCCAGGGGCAATCTCTTTATTTAGCCGTGGCCGACAACGTGCCTTTGTTAAAGTACAAGATGGCTGTCGTTACCGTTGCACTTTTTGTATTGTTACTGTCGCGCGTGGCGAAGAAAAAAGTACACCGATAGAACAAATCGTTCAAGACGTGAATCGATTGGTTGAACAAGGCATTAATGAAGTTATATTAACGGGCGTACATTTAGGCGGTTATGGCTCAGATATAGAGCAAAACTTAGCCAATTTAATCACTTCAATTTTAGAACAAACGACCGTTCCACGTTTGCGCTTAGGTTCTTTAGAGCCGTGGGATTTACCGGATAACTTCTTTGCTTTATTTGCCAATCCACGCCTTATGCCGCATTTACATTTACCTTTGCAAAGTGGCTCAGATAGCGTTTTGAAACGTATGGCACGCCGCTGCAAAACTGAAGAATTTACTCAGATTATTGCCGATGCGCGCGCCCAAGTGCCGCACATTAATATCACTACCGATATTATTGTTGGCTTTCCAGGCGAAACAGAACAAGAATGGCAAGGTAGCTTTGATTATATTAAAAGCATTGGCTTTGGACATATTCATATTTTCACTTACTCGATGCGTGCTGATACTAAAGCAGCGACATTACCCGAGCAAGTGCCCAATGCGATTAAAAAACAACGTAGCCAGCAACTGCATAAACTCGCGGAAGAAATGAAACAGGACTTTTTCAGCCAAAATCAAGACCAATCATTTGAAGTCTTATGGGAAGGCCAAAAAGAAGAGATCAACGCGCAAAGTCATAAAGTGTTTGGTTACACACCCAATTATTTACGCGTTGCCGCAATTATAGATAATAGCCAGTCATTAGAAAATCAAATGCTCGAAGCTAAAATCACTGAAATTACTCCGGAGTATCTTTTGGCTCAGCTTGTTTAAGGCCATCACAACGATAAACAAAACCCATCATGGTTTGCTTAGTTTTGGTGCTGGTTAACCTGGCATTTTCATTAAATTGCTGATGTATATAGACAAGATTACCGCCCATCTCATAAGCTTTATTCTTCATTTGATTAGCCGCACCTTTATGAATATCAGCATCTGACATAAAATCACCTGAAACCATGCCGCCATCAGAAGATGAAGTCTGCCCTATAAACTGGCAGGCTTCTTTTTTAGGTTGTACATAAATAAGCTGCACAATACCGGCACCCTCATTTAAATCAATTGCACAACTATTGATCATCAAGATAAACAACGGTGCAGTGTGCTTTAAAAACCTCAATAGTTGACTACTCATCTTGTTGCTCTACCACTGATTTCTTAAGCGTATCTTCTTGCTTTGGGACTTCAGGTGTCTCAACTACTTCTTTCTTAATAAAGCTATCTTTCCTGAAAAAAGTCAAAATAAGATGGTTAATAATACTCTCTTGTTTAGTAGTAAAAATATATTGGGCGTGCTCCTTACCACTCAATAATTCAAGAACTTTCGGATTATTAGGTGCTTTATCAAAATTAGCTTTAATGGCAGAAATCGAGGCTTCTTCCTCACTAGCAATAAACAATAAGTAGCCCTTTAACTTTTCTGGCTCAGCAATAAAAGCAGGCGACAATAAAATCATCCGATTTATATCTTTATCTTCAGACTCAACACTTGCTTCAGCGGCCGCTGTTGCGCCCATGCTTGCACCTAATATTGAAATCCTAGTCATGCCCTGCTCTTTTAGAAGCTGCACCGCAGCTAAAATATCTTCATATAAAGCGCCAGGCTTATCACCTAATGTGGATTGCCCATAACCTCTAAAATTAAGGGCTAAAACAGTAAAATCTTTATCAATTAACCGAGTCTGAATATTTCCCCAACTATCTTTATCAAATGCAGCACCATGTGCCAAAATCACACCCTCTGAACCCCGCAAAACAAGATCCGCTTGAATACTAGCATTATCAACAGTGGTAAAAATCACCTCTTTAGCCAATAAATTCACACTAGAAAACATAACCATAACAAACAAAAATATACGTATCATAAAAATATCCTTTAAAAACAGTTTGCCCAAATCTTAATTGGTAACTTCTCATTATTCACAGGCAAATGCCTATAAAAAATATTGTCATTCCGAGGTCTTTTAATCGGGAATCTATGCTCAACAGTAGATTCCTGCTAACAGCATGCAGGAATGACGAGCTGAAAAACAGCTTATACCCTTTAATAATTAGAAGTTACTTTAATTGATCGATTATTACTCACCAAAACCTTAAAGGTTACAGGCTAATTAAGGCAATCAATTTAAGTTTTAAACAGTAAAAAATCAGTTAATTTCCATCGTACTCTAATAGAATATTACTCTTCATCCAAGATAACAATCGAATTATCCTTCACTTTAAGAACTTTCAGTAACTACGCCTTATTAATACACATATTCAAAACAATTTTTCTATTTCCTGCTAAACTTAACTCTTCTTATTTCACCATTCTTTCATTGAAAATGACCGACTTTTCTCATCATGTCTTAGCTATTAACCAAGCAGCTGATGCAATACTGAAACATAAAGTTAATAGCTTACAGGTCATTCCTGCCGTCGCTATTAAACTGTTACGGTTAACACAAGATGAAAGTACCAATGTCGGTGATTTATCTCTGCTAATAGAAACCGAGCCAACGCTAACGGCAAAAATACTACGTAATGTCAATTCTGCTGCCTTTGCCTTATCCCATAAAATCACGTCAATTAAGCGTGCGGTAAATATTTTAGGGTTTTCTGCGGTACGGCAATTAGCATTAAATCAATTATTTTACAACAAGCTCATAGACCACAAATCTAAGCAACAATTTGACCAGCTATTCTTCTGGCAGCATTGCTTATTTGTTGCTTCGCTTAGTCGCGCCATAGCAACCTCCTTAAAACATCCTGATCCTGACCTTATTTATACAGCAGGCTTGATGCATGATATAGGTAAAATAGTCTTAGAGACGCATGGAAAAGTAAGCTATAGCGACTTTATTCTTGCCTGTAAAAACGATGAGCAGCCCACGCTATTAGGTGAACACGATTTTTTCGGCTTAAACCATGCCGAAATGGGCTATGCATTCTGTCAACAATGGGACATTCCCGAGCAAATTAGCGCTATCGTTTATTGTCATCATGAATTACCTGGTGACAATAGCCCTTTTGCCATTTATAAGCGAGATATTGCGATTGTTAACTTCGCTAACTATATTGCGTGGTTACAAGGTATAGGCTCTATTGCGCTTAACAACCCACCTGAACTTCACTCAGAAACTTCCAAGTACCTTGCTATTGAAAAACTAGATTTGGAAACCTTGCTCAGCCATGTTGATCAAGAAATGCAGCATACCCGTGAATTTTATGGCATACACTTCCCTAATATAAATCGTTTACGCGCCGCATTAGTGCAAACAACACTGCTGCTAAGTACCCATAACAAACGCAATAGTAACGCGGTGAAGACACGCACGGATAGTATTTCCATTACCAGCCTGACTACACCCCACAAAAGCCTGATCTCCAGCGAAATAGTTCCATGGACATTAGCCGTCATTCAAGAAGACTTTGCTTTTGAGCGCTTACTTATGCTTGATATAAACCCTAAACAACGCAGTTTGGCCGCCACTTATACATGGCCAGAAACACTTGATAAAAATAGTTTGCAAGCCTTCAATATCAAGATTGATGAGTTACCCAGCACTATTTTAAACAGCTTACGTGAACGTAACGCTATCATTATTAATACCAATAACAACAAAAACTGCTCGATTCTCAAACAGTTTGGTGTTGAAGAATTTCTCATTATTCCGGTACTAAGTCATAACCGGCTCGTGGCACTACTGTATGCAGATAAGCATACAACAAACACAGCATTGACTAATAATTGCATGGATCAAATCCACCCTATCATTCATGAACTGGGTGTCGCCTTAGCCAATGCCAAACGCTTCGAACTAGAAAAGAAAAGAGCGGAACTCGACTCATTAACTGGGTTACTCAATAAACGTATGGTCACTGACTTTTTAACTCAAACTTTTGAGTTAGAAGCTGAACAGCTTAGCAAAGTTGCTGTTGGCTTTATTGATATTGATTTCTTCAAAAAATTTAATGATACCTGTGGCCATCAAGCCGGTGATGACGTACTCAAAATCGTTGCACAAATTATGCGCACTCTGACACGCCCTAGTGATTTTATTGGCCGTTATGGCGGCGAGGAATTTGTTTTTGTACTGCGCAATACCAATAAGCAAGGCGCTTATAGTTATGCAGAACGTATCCGCCAAGAAATTGAACGTAAGGGCATAATCCTAAGCCAACGCTTTCATGAACACGCGCTTACCGTGAGTATAGGTGTTAGTTTATATAGGCCTGATTTCGCCACTTTCCAAGAAATGGTCGAAGTTGCTGATAGCGCAATGTATGACGCAAAGCATGATGGACGCAACTGCATTAAAATCAAATAGAAACACTCTGAATTTCAAGCACTCTCCTAGAAAACACCTGTCTTTTTAAGCATAGGTATCTACATAACTTTTTCTGATTACATATAACTTTCAGCTTAAAACTAAAATCTCTTGTAGCCCGTTATGCAACTTGTGGAATACGGGAGATTTGGAGCGGCTATCCCCGCATTCCGTAAACTTCATGCGGGCTACAATGGTAAATTATTTGATGCTAAAAACATTTTTCAAGGTAGCTGAATCTTGTGGGTAATCAGGTAACTTTTTGACGCTAAAATATAGTTGTATAGCTGCCTATGCTTTTTGGAGTAAAATTTAGTTTATTTCAATATAACGGTTAATAGCTTAGTCTAATTTCTGGGGGAATAATCTATGTTAAATTTTTTAATCAAATATCGCGGTTTGTTTGTCGTCCTATTTTTATTGCCGGCATCCTTGGTTTTTAAAGCCTATATGAGCACCCGCAATCGCTTAGTTTTTTGGCTAAACAGTGCGCCTGATAAACATGATGATAAAGTCAAAAAAGTGCAGCAGCAAGTCAAAGCCTGGCAACAAAAAACCGGTGGCGAAATCCCGATGTGTACCGCTAGGCCTGGCTGGCAAGCGATGTCACACAAACAAGGAAATTATAAAAAAACCCATTATCAAGTTAATGTTAACTTAATGGATATTTTAGAAATTGATGAGAAAAAAGGTACGGTACGCCTTGAGCCTATGACTAATATGGGGCAAATTTCTGCTCTCTTAAAACCCTTAGGCTGGTCTCTAGCTGTTGTGCCTGAATTAGATGCCTTAACCGTTGGTGGTTTGATTAATGGCTTTGGTATTGAGTCTAGCTCACATAAATACGGCCTATTTCAGTCTATCTGTGAAAGCCTAGAAATTGTCACCGCTGATGGCGAGTTAGTTAAATGTTCAAAAGAAGAAAATAGCGAACTATTTTATGCGATTCCTTGGTCTTACGGTTCATTAGGTTTTTTAGTCTGTGCAGAAATTAAAATTGTCCCTAGCAAAGATTATGTGCAGCTGTCTTATATTCCCTTTAAGAGTAAACTGGCCTTTATCGAACGCTTTACCGAAGAATCCCTAAAGCCTGCTAATGAAGCCTATGATTTCATCGAAGGGCTCATGTATTCCGAACAGGAAGGCGTTTTAATGCTGGGCAATTTTGCTGATAAAGTACCTTCAGGAAAAACTAAAAATGCCATCAATAATTTTTGGAAACCCTGGTTTTATGAGTATGTCCGCGCCACCTTAAAACAAGACAAGGAGCAAGAAGAGTGGATTCCTCTACGTCATTATTATCACCGCCACACGCGCGCCTTATTCTGGGAAATGGCTCTTATCATTCCCTTCGGTAATAGTCCTTGGTTCCGCTACCTATTAGGCTGGATGTCACCACCTGAAGTTTCTTTATTAAAACTCACGGATACTGAAGCAGTACATAAACTCTATGATGCTCACCACATGGATCAGGACTTCTTATTACCTCTTTCTAATTTGGATAAATCGCTCTCCTATCTTAAACAAGAAGTGGACTTTCATCCTTTATGGCTTTGCCCTATGCGTGTCTTCGATACACCAGTACGCGGCATGGTTAACCCACAGCCTAATGAACAAATGTTTGTTGATGTTGGTATTTACGGCGAACCCAATGTAGAGAATTACAATTCTAAACAGGTCACTCGTAAACTAGAGGCTTTTATACGCGAGATGGGCGGTTTCCAAGCCTTATATGCAGATACCTTTCAGACTCGCGAAGAATTCCGCGAGATGTTTGATCATACTTTACTGGATAAATTACGCGAGCAAACTGGCGCTACAAAAGCCTTTCCAGAGCCATTTGATAAAGTCTCGCGTGCGGCAAGAACTTAAGTTGCACTAAGGCGTATTAAATCAAGCCCTTAATCTGGTACTGTCCTTTGGTTTTCAAAATCACGGTAGCGGATTTTGAGCTTGTATTTTTCCAATACCAGCCATGCGTGCCGGTAAATGGTGCAGTGAGCACACCTTCAGCTTCACCCGATGTTGCTTCTTGGTAACTTTTAAAATAACCCGTTTTATTACCGGCTGGTTCGCCATGAAAATCAAAATATAATTGAGCGCCATCACTTGCCCATGCATACGCCATTTCAGCCTGTTGATCCAAATAGAACTTATATTCTAATTCTGAAGCTGCGGGAATAGTAATCATCACTATATCTTGCCAATCTAGCAATGCATTACCCGTCGGGCAGGCAACTACCGTCTTTGCGTTTTTCTCTACTGGTTGAGCCAATACAGTCAAACCAAGCGCTTTTCCCAGCCCCGTTGGATCAATCGCATATTCAGCCGGTCCAACAATCGCTATTAAAACAAAAAAGGCGAGTAATACCGCACTGATCATAGTAATAATCAGCGTTTTTAAAGATTGCATAGGAATTTTTGTTTCATTCATAAACATTACACCGCCATGATAAAGCCAGCCATTTGATAGCCAAATAAAATTAAACCGCCGCTCATTAACAAAGTATTGGTGATAACTGCAAAACCATAATAGCTGCCAAAACGCCGCCAAATATTCAAAGCCAGTAAAATAAACAATAAGGCAAAAATTTGCCCCAGCTCAACCCCGACATTAAAAGCCAGTAAATTTTTCCATAAATCTTGTGCCGGCAAAGAAAAATCCTGTAATTTTGTCGCCAAGCCCAAGCCATGAAACAATCCAAAAATCAACACAGCCGCTTGGGTATTTGGTTGGAAACCAAATAAACGCTGAAAACCCCCTAGATTATCAAAACCTTTATAAACGACCGATAAGCCAATAATGGCATCAATTAAATAAGCATTAACAGCAACATTACCTAACACGCCTAAAAACAACGTGAGACTATGGCCCAAAGTAAACAGACTGACATAACGAACAATATCCCGCGTACGGAACAAAAAGAAAATAACGCCAAGTAAAAACAACAAATGGTCATAGCCAGTGACCATATGCTTTGCGCCAATATATAGAAAAGGCCCGATAGCAACACCTTGATTAGCCAGCAAGAACTGTTTGGTATGCGCATCAATACCATGCGCAAAAGCTACCGACATCAACAAGCAAGTCAATACCAGCACTAATAGAAAATTAAAGGTAGGGTTTTTTATGGAATACACAGGTTGTGACTCTCTAAGGTTTCTTGTTCCTAGTGCCCCTCTCGCTACTATTAAGTTAATATTTGAATATAACGAATAATGGGGGGTACTGTAGCTATAAGGTTAGTTTCTTATGCGAGGCATTAAAAAATCGTAATCCGACAAGATCACTTCCTATGTCGGATTACGTTATTTGCACTAGCACTTGATAAGCTAATCCATCGCTATTTTTGATATAATTCCTAGAGAAGGCGCCATGGTCCAGACTCAGAAATTCGCTCTATTTTACCTTCTGACTTCAATTCTTGGACAATTGCTCCAACCCAATTTTGTTGATTTGACGAAGTTGTTTTCGGATAATCCCCCCAATCAAAACCACATTCTCTAAAAATTAGAGAAAGCCTCATTCCTTCAGCTCCGATTTGGCAGCGTGAATCTGACTGCATAAAATCTAAAACCAATGCTTTAGAAGCACTCCTAATTTCATTACCTCGGCCTGAAAATATACTCATATTAATCAACCTAACATCATAATTTTATGACGCAAAAACTAAAACGATACTCCAAAGCTATCTTGATAACGCTGCTTAAATTGCGCCATAGTAAAGCTATGGTTTTGCGTGCCATGATGTTCAATTTTTATCGCACCTAATAAAGAGGCAATACGTCCAGTCGTTGCCCAATCATATTCACTCAAAATACCAAACAATAAACCTGCGCGGAACGCATCACCACAGCCCGTTGGATCTTTTAATTCTTTAGCTTTAACCGCGGGAATATCAATACATTCACCTTTGCTATAAATCTTTGAACCCTGGCCACCTAAAGTAATAACTAAAGCGTCAACTTTTTCAGCAATTTGCTCTAAAGTTAAACCCGTGCGCTCTTGCATTAATTCCGACTCATAATCATTAAACGTTGCCCAAGTTGCCAACTCTAATAATTCAAGTAATTCCTCGCCACTAAACATGGGCATGCCTTGACCAGGATCAAAAATAAACGGAATACCAGCCTCAACAAACTCTTTAGCATGCTGCTGCATACCTAATTTTCCATCAGGCGAAACAATACCCACTTCAATACTAGATGCTTGCGCCACTGAATTAACATGCGATTCGTTCATTGCTCCTGGATGAAAAGCGGTAATCTGATTATCATCCCGATCAGTAGTGATATACGCCTGCCCAGTGTAATGGGCATCTAACTTAGTAATATAATCACTGGAAATTTTACATTGACTCAACCACTGTGCATACGGCTCAAAATCATGACCCACAGTCGCCATAATTCTAGGCGTTTCACCCAACAATTTTAAGTTATACGCAATATTTCCGGCACAACCACCAAACTCTCTACGGATGACAGGCACTAAAAAAGACACATTCAGCATATGTACTTTATCAGGCAGAATATGGTTTTTAAATTGGTCTTGAAACACCATAATTGTGTCGTAAGCCATAGATCCACAAATCAATGCACTCATTTATTTCTTTTCCTCTTAAATTAAAATCAACGCCCATGTTAACGCAGCCAATGCCAACGATAACATAACTGCAGAAGAACCTATATCTTTTGCTCTACCTGACAGCTCGTGATGCTCAAATCCTATTCTATCAATCGCTGCTTCAACCGCTGAATTTAATAGTTCAACTAACAATACAGCCACCAAACATCCTATTAATAATACCCTTTCAATATTATTTCCAGTCAACCAAAGCGCTAAAGGAGCCGCTACTATTAATAGATATACTTCTTGCCTAAAGGCTTCCTCATGTTTCCATACCGCTTTAAAACCTGCCACTGAAAAAAAGAACGCATTCACGATACGCTTTACACCTTTTGCATTTTGATTAGCCATTTTCCACAAAATCCTGTCAAGTAAAAACTATTTTTTATTAGTCTCGGAAAAACGCCTCAAGACGCCATAAGTCATTGATATATAAAGATGTATATTTTTTAGACAATATAACAAAACTGTAACAATTACAGCCATTTAGCATTGCTAGTTGCAAATTATCCACAGAGTTACCCACAGCTTTTGTGGGTAACTTTATTTAAGCTATAAAGACTTAAAAACCAAACACCTACAAATATCTTCAGTGTCTTGATCAAATTGAAAACATGCTACCCTAAAATAAATGCGGTGATACTTCTCTCCGCAGTCTTTGCGTTTTTATTTATTCTTGCACACAAAGTCCTGTCAAGCTAAATAACACAAACATCAACTCCATCACACTCACAAAAACATACGTAAGACACTGATTTATAATGTCGTATAGTTTTCAAGAAATTTAACAAAAGCATAATAATTACAGCCATTTAGCTTTACAAATTGCAAATTTCACAAAAAGTTATCCACAGATTTTATGGGTAACTTTATACTTTCCAGCCTTTTTACTGTTAAAACTATTACCGAATAATCTAAGCAATCGACTCAGCATAAGCATCAGCATCTAAAAGCGCATCTAAATCAGCCGCACTATTTATTTTTAAACTAAATAGCCAAGTACCAAAAGCATCTTCATTAACTAACTCAGGCGAATCTGCTAGCTCTTCATTAATGGCGATCACTTCACCCGTAACAGGGCTGAATAAATCAGAAGCCGTCTTAACAGACTCTACGACCGCACATTGCTCTTTTGCTGCTAGTTGGCGACCCACTTCTGGCAACTCTATATAGACTAAATCACCAAGCTCTTCTTGCGCAAAATCAGTAATACCGACTTTAACCACAAGATCCTCCTCTAACTTTACCCACTCATGAGTAGTGGCATATTTTAATTGTTTAGGAAGTTCACTCATTTTTCTCTCACTTTGTTAAGGTTTAAAAACGGATTAAATTTTCTCATTGCTCGGATATTATTTTACTATAAAGCCAGTTTTTCCCCAGCGCTTTACACTGAATATCTTATAATACTAAAAAAATTAGCCTCTCTACTTTGCTTTGGGTTAGCCGCTCATTTATAAATCACTATAATAACGATTTTTTTCAGCCAAGGAATAAGTACAAAGCAACTTGAACACAATATGGAGCGCAGACCTTTAGCCTACTATCTAAAATGCAGGCTAAAGACCTGCTTCTCATTGTAAAATTTACCTTATTTCGTGCATGCTCCTAACTTAATTAGGAGCCTTCACCTAGATAAGGCAATAGACAAAGCCATAACTTCTCATTATTCATGGGCAAATACCTATAAAAATATCGTCATTCCCGAGTGCTTTTATCGGGAACCTACGTTGAGAATAGATTCCTGCTAACGGCATAGGATGACGAATTGAAAAAACTACCTGTATCCTTTAAATAATAAAAAGTTACACAAAGCCCTGCCAATCAACTGAATTTATTATGCTAATACTACGCCCCTTACTCATTTCATCCTTCCTTCTATTTAGCTTTAATAGCAATGCCGATGATGACGATACGATTGCTCAGCATAATGTCGCTATTGAGGAATCTCTTCAAATAGCAAGTGGCTTAGAGACGATAAAATTACACAGCACTCACTTTAATCCAACAATTGAAACATTTGCGACCCTAGTTGATTTACTCCCACTACTCCAAGCGCGTGCCGATTATTTTAAAGCCTTAGCAGAACAACAAACAGCACAATTGCAATTAGAGCAGGCGCAACGGGATATGCAGCGCATACAAAACTTACAACACGAAAATGCCGTTTCCACACGCAAATTCAGGGAACAAAAGAACCAGCTCGACATTGCTAAAGTGAATGTTCAAGCCGCCCAAAATCAAAGTGCAATATTACGTCTACAGATAGAAGCACAATGGGGAAAAACAGTCAGTCACTGGTTTTTAAGCGATCAACACCCAAACTTTATTGATCTTAGTCAGCGTAAAAAACAACTTTATTTAATTTATCTACCTAAACAATTAACAACGCCACCAACTACTATTGCGCTACAAACCGCCAATCAAAACGAACCCGAACAGTCGGCCAAGTTGATTTCTAATGCACCCATCTCAGCCATAAACCAACAAACAAGCACACCCTATTTCTACCTGACTGATAGTGCCTTTAACGGGCATCATCAACGTGTAACCTCCCATATTCCTACGCAAGAAGAAGCCATCTCTGGCGTTATCATTCCGGCATCTGCTTTAGTCTGGCACTTAGGTCAAACCTTTGCTTACAAGAAAATTGATGATGACCATTTTAAACGCATTCAAATCGATCAGAAAAAACTGCTAAGCACGGAGAATTACTTTATCCAGCAAGCATTACAACAAGATGACATACTAGTGATTAGTGGCGCACAAATGCTTTTATCGGAAGAATTTCGCGGTCAAATTCCTGCTGAAGATGATGATGACGACGATTAATTTCAGCCACTCTATTAAAAATCCGAGCTCAAGATTTTAACCACAGAGAGCACAGGGAAAACACCTAATCGTTCATACGCTCCAGCACATAGGTATCTACGCAAGTTTAAAGCCTTCTCCAGAAGGAGAAGGTTGGATGAGGGCATAGATAAAGCTTTGATTTTATTCTCCTCAGCCCTCTCCAACAGGAGAGGGCTGCACATTGACTTGCAACTTAAATATCAAAAAGTTGTGTTGATCCTTATGGCTCCAGCGTCGGAACTATAAACTATATAGCTAACTCTATTTACCCAGCTTGTTAATAAGTATAAAAACCAAAAAAAACCCCACACCTATGCTTGCAAACCTCATCCGCTTCTCCATTCGCTTTTACGGCATTATCATAGCCTTGGCTTTATTGATTTTATGCTACGGAAGTTATCGCTTCGCTAACGCAGGCTTAGATGTATTTCCTGAGTTTTCACCCAAACAAATTATCATTCAAACGGAATCTCCTGGATTTTCAGCCGAACAAGTCGAGATCTTAGTTTCTCAAAAAATCGAATCCTCACTTAGTGGTTTACTCGGCTTAAACACGCTACGCTCTGAATCTATACAAGGGCTTTCAATCGTCACCGCGATTTTCGACGAACACAGTGATATTTATCGCAATCGCCAATTAGTGACCGAGCGCCTATCCAGTTTGAGTACACAACTTCCTGAAGGGGTGCATACTCCAGTACCAGTACCTCTTACCTCCTCTTCAGCAACCGTACTCACCATCGGTTTAAACTCCGAGCATAAAAATCTGATGCAGTTACGGGATCTAGTCGATACCTTACTAGTGCCACGCTTATTAGCCGTACATGGCGTTGCTGATGTTAATATTTTTGGCGGTGATATTAGACAAGTTCAAATCCAATTCGATCCAATAACATTACAGAAATTCAATTTATCGATTAATGAAATTATCGAAGCTGCCACGCAAACAGGCAAAATACAAGGCGGTGGATTTATAGAAAATAGCAATCAACGCTTTACGCTACAAGTCACTGGATTAGCATCAACGCCTGAACAACTGCGTCAAAGTATCATTAAATATAGCGATAACAATACTTTACTCTTAGGTGATATAGCAGATATTCAATATGCGCCAGAACCCGCGATTGGAGCCGCACAAATTATGGGACAATCAGGCATCGTAATGATGGTTATTGGTCAGTTTGATGCTAATACATTGACCGTTTCCAATGCTGTCGAACAAGCACTAACAGAATTTGAACCTTTATTTGCTGAACAACAAATTAATTTCTATAACCACTTATTTCGACCTGCGGATTATATACAAAACTCAGTCAGTAACCTGTCCAGCCATTTGCTCTTAGGTGGGCTATTTGTCGTGCTTATTTTGTATTTCTTTTTATATAATTTACGCACCGCTTTTATTTCCGCTGTTGCCATTCCCGTTTCTTTAATTAGTGCGGCTGCGGTGTTACTGGAGTTTGGCGTTAACCTCAACATCATGGTGTTAGGTGGCTTAGCGATTGCTTTAGGCGAAGTGGTTGATGACGCCATTATTGATACCGAAAATATTTTCCGCCGTTTGCGTGAAAACCGCGCATTAGCTAAACCACTCGCCACACAGCAAGTGGTTTATGATGCATCCATCGAAGTGCGTAGCTCGGTGGTTTATGCCAGCTTTATCGTGGCTTTGGTGTTTGTGCCACTATTAACTTTAGAAGGTGTCGCTGGACGGCTATTTGCACCGCTCGGATACTCATACATTCTGGCAATTTTAATGTCATTAATCGTCGCCCTCACACTCACCCCAGCCTTATGTTTTGTACTCTTAAGCAATAATATACAATTCAATACCACGCCACCGCTTATTCGGTTCTTAAACCCACTGTACACTCGTTTGCTAAACGCTATTGCCACGCATTTCAAACTTATTGCCCTTATCAGCTTGATCATTTCTGTTTTTATGCTGAGTCAATTTTTTACGCTCGGCAATAAATTTTTACCTGAATTGCGCGAAGGTCATTATATCGTTCACACCACCAGCATTCCGGGCACATCTTTACAAGAATCTATTCGGCAGGGCAAACAAATCACCGCACTGCTGCAAGAAATCCCGCAAATAGAATCCGTTTCACAATGGGCCGGACGTGCAGAGCGCGGTGCTGATACCTACGGCAGTCATTACAGCGAATTTGAAGTGCGTCTTAAACCGCTTTCAGGCGCAGAACAACAAGCTGTATTAGAACAATTACGTGAAATTTTAGCCGATTTTCCAGGACTCTTATTTGAAGCCAATACCTTTTTAACCGAGCGCATCGACGAAACTATTTCCGGCTACACCTCGCCTGTTGTGGTTAATATTTATGGTCATGACTTAAACCAACTAGATAAAAAAGCCCACGAAGTTGCCGCATTAATGCAAGAAATTTCAGGTGCGGCTGACATACAATTACGTTCTCCCCCAGGCACTCCACTCATTCAAATCCACCTCAATCAGGAAAAACTCAAATTCTGGGGCATACAAGCCCAACAAATTCTACAAACCGTCCAAGCGGCCTATGATGGTCAAGTAGTCGGCAAACATTTACAAGGCAACCGTAGTTACAATATAGCCGTAGTCTTAAAGCCAGAATGGCGGCAGCAACCCGATCTTATCGATCAATTACCCATTCGCACGCTGAGCGGCAAACTCATTACTTTAGGTGAAGTCACAGACATTAAACATAATGAAGGCCGTTACAATATTCTTCACCAAAATGCACAAAGACGACAAAGCATTACCTGTAATGTTGCTGGGCGTGATATTTCGTCTTTTATGCGAGAGCTCAAGGAAAAAGTCAGCCAAAATATTAGCTTTGAAGACAATACCTACCCAGAATATACCGGTGCTGCCATCGAACAAGCACAAGCTAAACAAAACTTGATATTACACTCACTACTAGCCAGTATTGGTGTGCTAATTTTTATTTATATTGCTATTAATAACCTGCGCCATGTAGCCATTACTTTAGTAAATATTCCCTTCTCACTCATCGGCGGCATAGCAGCGGTCATTTTAATGGATGCAACCTTATCGGTCGGTTCCATTATTGGCTTTATTACCTTATTTGGCATTACCGTACGCAACAGCATTATGCTGCTATCTCATTATCAACATCTTATCGAAGATGAAGGCTTAGAGTGGAATTTAGAAACCATGCTAAAAGGCGCTCAAGAACGCTTACCTTCTATTCTCATGACCGCCTTAGTAACTGCATTAGCCATGTCACCGATCGCTTTTAATAGTGATAATCCAGGATTAGAAATCATGGGGCCAATGGCGGCCATTATTATCGGTGGACTGGCTTCATCGACTTTACTTAACTTACTATTATTACCGCTGATGTTATTACGCTATGGGAAATTTAAGGCTGCCACTAAGGCTTGGTAGGCCAAGTTGTTGGTAATCAGCATTTTAAACCGTGGCGGGGGCACCCAGCTGCTCTTCGGTTAACACCTGATGAGTTTTGTCTGATAGCTCATTAAAGGCTTGCTTCTTTTGATGAAGGGTCAAGTCTGTTGACTGACTTAACCACTGTTGAAAATTTTCGTTTTTCATCATGCCCTCCACGATTATTTTCTTTATACTTCATAAGTATAGACCAGAACAACAGTTAATGCAGACACAGCCAATATCAATAACTAATAAAAATAACACTTGGATTCCCATCTAAAATGGGAATAATAATACCCACATAAAAAAATAGTTTTGACACGAAACTATCATTCATGATAAAAATACACCCGTCGCTTTTGAGTACCTTACTCACCGACATAAGAAGAGGCATAAAAATAATAATAAATAATGCCTCGACTATGCACTGCATAGTTTTTATAAAAATAATAACGAGGAAAGTCAAATGGCTGAAGAACAAACAAAAGATTACTCAACCTACTATATCGGCGGTATCATTTTAGTTGCTGTTATTGGTGTGTTTATCCTAAAAGGCAGAGAAACTGAGCACTTGGATATGTCAGCGGGATCATCAGTGTCAGAACAAGCCTTTGATGCTGCCAATGAAAGAAGAATCGCATCTAAAAATACTTTTGAATAAACAACTGAAATATCGAGAAATTGTTTAAATTCAATAAAACTAGAATGACTACCCTAACCATGAATAAGGTAGTCATTTTTATCTAAAAATACCCCCTCCCAAAAATACTATTAACACGGTTAATCATTTAACCCGAGCCTCCATATTCTCTTCAATTCAAGCTCTACAAAATATTCCCTTTAAAAGCTCAATATAAACACTTACTTGATTACGTTATAACTTTCAGCCTATAAGCAGAATCTCTTGTAGCCCGTGGAGCTGTGACTCATAGGGCACAAAGTGAAATACGGGGGAATTCGAAGCAGCCTTTCTCGCATTCCGTAGACTACATACAAGCTACAATGGCAACTCATTTGATTTAAAAATATCTTTCAAAGTAGCTAAAGGTTGTGAATAATCAGGAGCGCTTATGAGTTGGCTTAAAATATCCAGATAGCCTCTCCTAGGCACGCAATAATCATAT
>JAUVAA010000092.1 GCA_030591965.1 bacterium | reverse complement strand
TTTACTTGTGAGTAATTTTTTTGTTGATCCAGTCAGTGATTATTCAAGAAAATTATTGCAATCAGATTTTTGGGAACATGCATCATTAAACTCTGACGTTTCATTTTTTTCTCAGTCAGGTAGTGTTTTACTAAGATCAGTCGCTCAAATATGGACTGCTTTAAATAATAACAAACCTGTCAGTGACATCATTTTAAAAGAGCTTGAAGATGATTTACTCGCTAGCTTTGTTTTGTATGCATCTGAAAATACGAATGCTGGAAAGCCTTATAAGCATGATGATCCATACCACCTTAGTCGTGCTGAAGAGTATATTAGTGATAATCTACAAAACCCTATCACACGCGATCAACTAGCAGAGATTTCTGGCCGCTCAATTAGATCATTGTCCCGTGCATTTGAAAAAAAATACGGGATTGGCCCAATGGCTTTTATAAAGCAACGCCGTTTAGATGCAGCCTATCTTGACCTACTCGGTGCAAGACCTGATACCACTTCGGTGACACAGGTTGCTTTTAGTTATGGTTTTTCGCATGTTGGTAAGTTTGCTATTGCGTATAGAAAGGCTTTTGGAGAGGCACCATCAACGAGTCTTGTTAAATAATAACCAATGGTATCAGGCTTAATTTACTCTAATCGTTAAATGTCTGCTTATCGATCCTTTCCAGTCCTTGGCTATGATTACTTACTGCCGCAGAGGGGCCTGAAAGGGAGGTTCTCATTTCGTCAATAACTTTTTCCAAGGGTATTTGTGAGACTTCGATAAAACCTCGCATGGGAAGGTCGAAGTCTATGATGATGATGATCAACATCACCACCGCCAACACTGAGGTAAGAATAGTCATTCGCCAGCGGCTCAGGGGCCCATCCAGGCCAGAGTTAAATCCTGCTACCGCTAATAGCACCGATCACTGAATCAGGACACCTCACACCAAGCGGTGACATTCCACTGGCACCCACTTCAAACGACAGGCCATTACCTTTTTCGGTTATTTTAAATTTTGATGAGAATGTAATCAGTCGCTCCGAGCTTGATGTTTTGGACATCAATCATGAACTACCAGGTGGTACTTTTGGAACAGGTGCAATTTATACGGATTCCGTTAAAATCACACATATTATTCGTAAAGTAATGATTCGTATGACAGCCTGGCTAAACTACATAATGCCTTAGGGGGGTATTAAAATCCGCTATACACTTAAAATGAAATGGAGCTATATCTGCAGGGCATAGACTTTAAGTCTGCCAATATTCAATGAACGTGCTAAAGGCGGGATGAAAATCCTCTCCCTATAGGCACCTAAGGTATTTCGGTTTGAAAAGTGTATTTAAAAAAATTATGCTCAATTTCCTGCACAATATGCTCAACTTTTCCCATTTTATAATGATTGTATTAATAATAATGTTAATTTCATTAGTCATGTTGGGTTGGCAATCTTTTCTGCCCACCAAATTATCCATTCACAAAGACAAAAAAGGTGAATCTTTGGTTTAAACTGGGCTTCATTATGATGTTATACGACTGCTCAAACTTAAATTTTTCTTTTCAGTGTTGCAGACGGTAGCATGGTAAATAACTTCTTGTAATCGGCGCTAAATTGTCCCATATGCCAGAAGCCATACTGTTGTGCGATGCCTGATACCCGGGCTGTACCTGGCTCTGCTTGTCGCAGTTGTTTGTGTACATTATTTAATCGGTATATTAATGTGTAAGCCTTTAGTGTGCAGCCGTAACGCTCACGGAAGGCGTATTCCAGTGTACGTTGGCTCGCATTGGATGCCAAGCATAATTCCGGTATCGTTATAACTGCGCCGCTGGATTCAAATATATAGCTTTCCGCTGTTTTAAGTGCTTTGTCGCGTTTGCGCACCGGCTTTCTATTAACAGGCGCACCACTCTCGACGATTAAGCTGATAACTCTAGTCGCTATTTCTTGCTCAATCTGCTTTAGGAAAAGGAAGTTTCTATTTGTCTCAGTACTCATAATGAGTGAATGTTCAATAGACAATAAATACCTTCTTAATGTAGCAAGCTTTACTGAGTTACAGCGAAATACTTCATTTTTCTTAAGCAAAACACGGAAACTTGGCAATTCAAGAGCCGTACACAATTGATCAAGTTTTTTTTCGCTTAATGATATGGCGAACACATCAAAGTCTAATCGGGTAATACCATGTAACTCCCCCCCTGGCGGAAAAAAAATAACATATCGCCACTAATATCAATGTTTCGCCAACGCATCTTGATTTTCGGGTTTGTCAATAAGCCAATTGTAATCAATCCTTGAGGAGAGCTTCCCCGCTGGATCATGCCTCGATAAAGTTGAGCTCTAGAAAATAGCGTGCTGGCACCGCCGAACATCAATAATTCACTAGAAAATTGTCCTGCTTCAAGTTGGCGACACTCCATATCCCAGTGTCGAGCATTGCTACAAAATTCATCAAAATCGTTAATATGCTGATGCAGGAAAAAAGTTTGTTCTGCCATTGACTGTGCCATTTAAATTTGCGTATTTTTGATAACTAGGGTGTAGGTACTCTGTTATACTCAACTTTTAAGTAAATAATCATTAGCAGATGATATGTTTTAATTCAGAATTGAGTCAATGTAAATAAATTGAAATTCGTTTTAGGCCTATTCTCAAGAGTTAATTATCAAACCAGTGCAAGAATGGCGTGCCAAATGAAAGATTTTGGGACTTCATGTCTAAAAATCAATTTGCCATATGGTGAATCATTAAGGTTCCAGCTGCCCTGTGTCTGCTCAGTAACAATAATGGAGTATTAGCCATGTTAAAAAAGTATGCGGCATTAGCCTCTACAGTCGCGTTTTGTATAAGTATCTCGGCAGTTTCGGCCAAAGAGATTATCCATGACGCAGAGTATTACATCCTCAAATCTCAAAATGGCGAGAAATGGGCGAGTGCTGATCGTGGCCTCGAGAAAAAACTCAGTGCTCTGAAAAAGAAACACGGTACGCCGCCAAATATCATTTACATCCTATGGGATGATCAGCAAGTGGGTGCCATAGGCAATAAGATGATACAGAAGCAACTGGGTTATACAACACCCAATATGAATCAAATGGCCGAGGAAGGCATTAACTTTACACGTATGTATTCAGAGCCCTCTTGCACACCAACCCGGGCTGCCTTTATCACGGGGCGTACCCCAGTACGTAATGGTATGGGTATTGTGGGTATGCCACACGAGTCTAAAGGTTTAGCTGCGTCTGAAGTGACCATCGCTGAAGTTTTGTCCAAAGCCGGTTATGCTACCGCCTTTTACGGTAAAGGTCACCTGGGTGATATTGAAGAAAGCTACCTGCATAATCAGGGTTTTGATGAGGCGCTGTTTACACCAATGAATCAAATTAGCTCTCTGTGGAGTCCCTCGGGAACAGCGGTTAATGCTATTTTGGGGATGCATCCAGAGATGTTGCCGCCTGACCCTTACGCAATGGATAAGCCAGGCTTAAACCCTGTAGGCTGGGTCATGACTATTGAAGGCAAAAAAGGTCAGCAAGGAAAAGAATTCTGCGGTATTTCAAATGAGTGTTATGACAAGATTGATACTGAGTCTGAAAAACGCACCATTGCCTTTATGCGTAAAAATGCAAAAGCGAAAAAGCCTTTCTTTATTAGCTACCAGCCAGTGTGGCTAAATTTCTTGCAACCAGAGCCTAAAAAAGCAAGTGAAAATGGAGGCAAAATTCCTAATTCATACGCCAGGTTAGATGCTTTTGTTGGTAAAGTCATGCAAGAGCTGAAGCAGCTGGGTATTGCCGAGAATACATTATTCGTTGCCATGGCAGATAATGGCCCCATGTCTCATAACCCACCTCCTGGCTGGGCTATGACGGAACTTATCTATCGTGGTGGTAAAGGCGATTACACTGAAGGCGGTGTGCGTGTTCCAGCGATGGCTTGGTGGCCAGGTATGATCGCAAGTGATCAATTGGTTGGCGATATTATTCACGTAACCGATTTGTTTACCACCTTTGCTCGTATCGGTGGTGCTACTCAGCATATTCCTACTGATCGCATCATTGATGGTATTGATCAAACTGAATTACTGCTAGAAGGTGATACTCATAGTCATCGTGATTATGTGCATATTTATCAGGGTCACACACTGGCAGCGACCGTAAAAGGTCGTTATAAACGTCACTGGAAAGGTCTTCCTGATGGCGCAGAATCGGGCATATCTCCAGCATACTATGACTTGTATCAGGATCCACACGAGGTTAACCCACAGATGATTCCTATGATTCATTTTCAGGGGCAATTTACCGCAATGCGTGAGCGTCATGAATTATTCAAAAAAGCATACCCTGATCAAGACAATGCACACGGTATTCCTTACACGGGTTTAAGTAATGCACGCCCAGAAACGTTAGCAATCACCAAGCGCCTTAAGCGTGAAAAGGCAGCCATGCCTCAGGCCGTTAGAAAATACATGCCTTAAGAATGTATTATCGATAGCATTAACTTGACAGCTATCTAGGTGTGGGCAATTTTTTTTGCCCACCCTTGGTTAAAAGACTGGTCGCATTTGCGTATATTATTACTGCACCCATTCCTTAGAATAAATAATACCTTTATGTTTTTTTCTATTGAAAATAAATTATTAATTGTCGTAACAAGTCTCTTGCTTTGCTCATGCAGTAGTGAGAAATATTTAATGCCTAGTCCTTCTATTTATATCGGGACTGATTCAGCAGCTTTTGAGAAAATACCCCCTGCTTTACAAAGCAGCACTTTTGATCTGCTTTATGTCACCGATAGAAAACCAGAACATGATGAACTCAATAACTTCACCTATGGTTATCAACGTTCACTCTCAAGCGCATTTGGTTCGGTCACAATTAAGCTGAATCCTACAATGAGTTGGGATGAATTAGTTGTAGCAAGTCAAAAGAAAAAAAGAAAGCAGGCAATTGAGCTAAATATTGCCAAGATTTCAGAATTGGGACGCTATCCAGAAACCCCTTACCCCTTAATTAAAGATACTCAGGAGGGAGTCATTGAAGATCCAGCAACACTGGTTGCTGCTCAAGATACAAACAGTTTGTTTCAAGCTGAATTGGCAAAACGCATGGCTATTGCCCCGAAGAAAGAAGTTTTTATCTACATTCATGGAGTCAGTAATACTTTTGCCGATGCTGCCTATACACTAGCAGAATTATGGCACTTCACTGGGCGCGAAACCGTTCCGATTATCTATACTTGGCCAGCTGGCTATGGGGGCGCATCAGGGTATGCTTATGATAGAGAGTCTGGTGAATTTACTATTTTTCACCTTAAGCAGTTGTTGCGTTCTTTAGCTGCAAATACTGAGATAGAAAAAATCCATATTCTGGCGCATAGCCGAGGGACAGATGTTATATCAACTGCGCTACGTGAACTCTTTATTGAAACCATAGCCTCTGGACAAGACCCTCTTTTAGTTTATCGCATTGCCAACCTAATCTTGGCCGCGCCAGACATTGATGTTGCAGTGCTTTCGCAACGCATGATAGCAGAGCGTATTGGTTCCAGTGTCGATGCTACCACCATATATACCTCTTCTAATGATAAGGCAATCAAGCTTTCTAGGATGCTTTTTAGTAGTGTCGCACGTCTTGGTAATCTCGTTATGCAGAATAATAATGAGAACAATAGCAATAAGAGTTCTGCCGTAATGATGCAGCAATTATTAATGGCCAATAATTTAAACATTATTGAAATGCAAGGAACATCAGATAGCCTAGGGCATAGTTATTTTCAGGATAACCCAGCGGTTAGTTCTGATTTAATGATGATCCTGCGATATGAACTAAAACCTGGTAAAGAAAATGGGCGACCACTGAAAGCTGTCAATAAAAATATGTGGGTTATTTCAGATGATGCATATACTCAAGCTAGATAAGTAGGCTATATATTTTCTTATACAATAAATCAACTTAAATAGAGGGTTAGATTAATATCTAACCCTCTATTTACAATATGTTTTTGGCTATGAACTTAAGATGGAGCAAGTCAATTAACCCAAAGCCTACGCGGTAGGCTATTTTCTGCCCCGTTTTTATAAGATAGCTATTTTATGCATCAGTGTTCCCCTATTTGATGCACCCTCGGAACTAACTTAGCCGTAAGAACACAGATAACCTCGCTTAACAATTTTTGGGTTATTATTGCATTTTGAATGGTTCTAATAGTACTGGAGCTTATACGTACAATTCTGTCATAAAAAAATAATGGATTCACAAATCGTTCCTTTTTTTGTGCCTTTTGCTGCCTTTTCTCAAGCTCTTTGGTGTACTTTTTATCTGATGGGTGAGCTAATTCTGGATCTTGATTTTTAGAGAGTTCACCGGCATCACCTAAATCTAAACTATCATCCTTATAACGCTCTTTGGTCACGCGTAAAATATAGCCGAAACGTTTAGCGGGCACACGGAAAGCATGAGCGATTTCATGCGGCAAAATAATATCCAGACTCATTAGGAATTTTTTCAAATACACTTCAAAATCAGCGCGTAATTTCTCATCTTTAAGCAGTGTAACCGCTAAATGCACGACCTTAGCATCTGCCTGAATATCAACTAAAGTACCGTGTATAAAGCCTTCAATATCCGCTATTTTATGCTGACTAAACAACTGAATTAAGCGTTGATAACGCTCTTCCAATATAGGCACACCCGTTGCCGCATAAATCGTCAAGGCATCGGTTAGGTGATTCGCCAAACCAATATAGTCAACCACATAACCCCGTTTTGCCCCCTTAGCAACTCGATTGGTTCGAGCAATCGCTTGTAATAAAGTATGCTCACGGATTTTTTTATCGATATACATGACTTGCTCAACTGGCGCATCAAATCCTGTCAGCAACATATCACAGACAATTAAAAAGGCGATGCCCGTATTTTCCTTATCTGAATCCTCTAAATCAAAGGGTTTACAAAAATTCTCTACGGCATTCCATGCTTTTGCTTGCTTCCTTAGTTTGGTGACAAAGGCCGCTTCATTCGTTCCGCTAGATGAAATAATCACCGCTGCTTTTAAAAACTCGATTTTCTTAATCAGTATCAGATCAAGCTCAGGCTTAGCGCGTTCCTGCTCAATTCGCTCTACAATAGCCGCCTGTATGCCCAACTGATAACGCATAGCCGCCAGTTTGGAATGACACACTACCTGTGCTTTAAAGCCATTGGGTAAAATATTGCCCACATAATGATTGACCATATCTTTAGCGATGGCATTAATGCGCTGCTCTGCCTCTAAAATATCCCCAGTAGCACCGTATTTCTTTTTGATCGCCAATAATTCCGCGTCACTACGGTCTTTAAATAAATCTTCAAATCCTGTTTCAAAAGCATGTTTTTCATTTAAAGCCGTATCAATGGTTTTACCTTCATACAAAATCTGCAAGGTCGTGCCATCTTGCACCGCATCCATCAGACGATAGGTATCAATATAACCGCCGAAACGTTTATAGGTTTTCTTGGCGCCATGTCGCTCAGTAATCAACGGCGTACCGGTAAAAGCAACCCGCGCGGCATTGGGAAACGCCTCAAAAATATTGTCATCTAAATCAGAGCCTTGCGTCCGGCGCGCTTCATCAATCATCAAAATAATGCGCTCTGATGCATTCACTACACCAAAGGTATTTGCTGAAGGAATCGCCTGATAAGTCCCTAAAGCTTCTGCAACTTGAACGGGTAAACTCTGCTCGCGTAATAGAAACTTATGCGCCATCACCATATTAATATCCGAGCTATCGTGGCTTAAATGCACTCTTAATTGCTTGGCGCTCTCGATCACATTAACCCTACCACCAATTAGCGTAGCGGTTTTACTTAATTGCTCTTCCAAATCAGCGCGGTCATTAATCAATACAATCTTAAAATCATTTAATCCCTCAGTTGTTCTCAACATACGCGCAACAAACACCATCGTCAGTGATTTTCCTGAGCCTTGTGTATGCCAGACCACACCACTGCGCTCCGTTGCATTTTGCCCGGCACTTAAACGCTGTAATATTTTATTAGCCGCACGAAATTGTTGATAACAACATACCACTTTAATGCGCGCCCACTATCCGTATCCATAAAAACCGTAGACGTGCGCAGAATCTGCAAGAGATTGGGCTTGTGCAACATGCCAGCAATCAATCGTTGCTGCGGGCTCATCGCTTTAGCAAGCGCATCATCGTCCGGCCACAAGGTTTTCCATCCATAAAAATGCTCTTCACCGGACGTGACCGTACCATAATCCGCTTCTGCGCTGGTGCTGCGAATCATCAATAAATTAGTATGAAATAAACGCGGCTCACCTTCTTTCAAACCCGCTTGCAAAGTCACTTTACGCGCATTACGGTAACGCTGTAATTGCACAAAGGCTTCTTGCATAGGATTAGCGCAATTCGGCCCGCCTAACTTACACTCGACCACAGTGAACGGAATGCCATTCACAAACAAGACAATATCGGGAATAATAAATTGCTTAACGCAGCCCGGCGTATCAATACGGAATTGATTGATGGCATGAAACTGATTATTTTCAGGATGCACGAAATCAATCAGCTTAACCACTGGATCTTGTTCACCAGTGATTTCATTTACATTGACTTGCGCTTTAAATAATAAGGCTTGGATCGCCTCATTCGCCCCTAATAAGGTGCGATTAGGTTGGCGTAGGATTTGTGATTGTAAATCCAATAATTGATTGGCACTTAGCCATTGTTGCCCCGTAGTCGTTTTGTTTAAACCACTAACGGCTTGATTAAATACCTCTGGCAACAGCCATTCACGAAAACTCCCGCGTAAGCTAATACTCGGATCTTGCGGAATACCCTGCCCCTGATCAATGATCTGCCAGCCTTGTTGGGCTAATTGCTGTAAAAAGGGTTGTTCTACTTCCGTGTATTCAGACATTAAGCCAGTTTTCCACTGTTAAATTTTCAACCCGCCTAAATTCACGCTCATTTGCCGTGATAACGGTTAGACCTAAAGATTGAGCATGAGCGGCAATCAATAAATCATGCTGACCAATGATTAAACCTCGTTTTTCAAGATCAACCCGAATAGCAGCGTAAACCTCATCAACCGATGATTCCAATGCCAGGATAGGTAAACTATTTAAAACCTGCTCAACATTGAATGATAATTTAGCGGACTGTTTTTTAGCAGCACCATAGCGCAGCTCACACGCCACAACAATACTGGTACAACACTCATTTTCCACACCCAGTGCGTTAATTTTTTCTGCAATTCTACTCGACGGGTTCTTAATTAAGTCAGACAGAATATTGGTATCCAGCAAATAACGATATTTAGCCATCAGAAAATATCTTCAGGTTCTATGGGTAAATCAATAAACTCAGGAAAATCTTCATCAACAGGGGATAAAGTCGCTAACACTGCAGTTAAGCTTTTTTTCTTGACAGGCCCAATAATTAACTTATCCCCTTCTTTATAAATAATCGCCTCTGTTCCCTCTAATTCAAATTCTCTGGGAATTCGTATGGCCTGATTACGGCCATTTCTAAATAAACTAACATGTCGTTCACTGTGCATTTTATTCACCTCCAAAACAATAACCTATGCCAAAGCATATGCTGCCTAAATCAGCTTGTCAACCAACAACACTAAATTTGAGGACCTCGCTCTAAAGGCTCGCCTTCCCAACATCCTGCTAATGAAGCCAGTGTCGGTTTAGAGGTCATTGGTACGGGTTCTGATGCTTCCTGTTCCATTGCAATAAAAATCACTTCAGTGCGCCGATGACGAAACTCGGCTGGTACTGGAGTCATCTCTTGTGGATCATCTATAATGTGTCGAATAGCATACATCACGCCTCCTATGGTTTAGTGTATAGCCTGAAAGATCAGGTGGTTAGTTGCTGCCCGGTAAACAAATAAGGTCATTGCTTCGATTAGGTGGCTGACTTTAACTGTTTGGGATAGATTAGACGTTTAATTAACAATAACGCGGGCTTTGCCGGTTAAGAGGTCTTGCATT
The DNA here is from genome assembly GCA_030591965.1 of bacterium. Classification (GTDB taxonomy): domain Bacteria; phylum Pseudomonadota; class Gammaproteobacteria; order Methylococcales; family Methylomonadaceae; genus Methyloprofundus. The sequence continues at coordinate 2,012 of JAUVAA010000092.1, read as the reverse complement.
AGCCCTTGTTTTTGTAGTTTTAATTTCACTAAATATTTTTGTTCATTGCTAATTCTTGTGTTTAAAGAATCATAACGGTTATGAATTATTTTTTGTTCAGGCAGAGGCGGCACAGGCAATACTAACCTTTTAAGGGTCTTTGATTGTATCGCATCCATTATTCCACCCTGCGTTTCCTTTCTAAACCACACTTTAACCCACGCAGAGTAATTTAACTGCCAACATATCAAATCAGGTATGACTTTGTTTGTATCAAAAGTCATTGTCCATAAATGTTTTGATGAAAGCGCCTTATCAATATCACCAGGAATGACACAACATCTACCTACTGTTCCCATAATAGTAATAACAACATCATAGGGACGAACTGAGTATTTATTTAATTCTATAAATTTCTTCTCTGAAACGAATCGCTTAAATTGATCAGAAAATTTCTCTACATGAATGTTATCAATCCCAAGAAATGGAATACCATCCTCAACTAATTCAGATTTCAATAAAGCACTCCCAAATGGGCCACTTCTTAAATTATTTCCCACTGGAGCCAATAATGGCTGCAATTCCTCCACCGTCCACACCTTCGGAATAAACCCAATCGGGGTTTCCTGGTAAAGCTCAGGGGCTTGTTCGTGGGGCGGGCGTAATTTGCCATCAGCAGTAACCCCGCGCGTAAATAAATCATGCATTAAACCCGCTTTGATTTGCTGGTATTTATTAATTAAGGCTTCGGTTTTTTCAATCGCGGTGTCGATGCTGGTTAGAATGGTGGCGATTTTTTGTTGTTCGTCTTTATTTTTCGGGTAATTTACTTCGAGTATTTCCCCTAAATCTTTAGGAACATGTGGAACGCCTGTTCCTGTTCTTCTACCTTGAATCCAATTAAACTGTGATTGCAAATGGTAATAAAGATAAATAGAAATAATTTTATTATTTGGTGTTAATTTCGATACAGTCGAAGAAAACACTCCTTCCTGATTATAACCAACTAAACCGCTTCTTTCTCCATCCCAAAGCATTAGAACATCATTTTTATTAGCTAATACTGCTTGTATTTTAGATGCGAACCCAACCTCTGTACCATCGAGCGCGCCTGCGCCTAATATTTTTCAAAATCATTTCTTCGATAATTAGACGTATCTACCTTTTTGCCCTTTTGAATATAAATTAGGTTTTTCAGGGGCTCTATAATCCAGTCATTCACCGCTTGCAGTCTCCCGTGACACTCGTACACTTCTGCGCGTCATACCCCAGCTCCACCAAAAACGCCTGCAACTTTTCTGCTGCCTGATCGCGTTCGACTTCTATTTGTTTCGCCGTCACTGCGTATTTTTGCCAAAGATTTTCAATTGCGGTGACACAAGCGCGTTGATCCGCCCGTAAATAGGATTGATAACTTTGCATTAATACTAAGCGTAAACGCTCAATAATCACCTGCCGCGCTTCATCCATCGAAATACTTTCCCGCGCTTTTTGCACCAATTCATCGCGGGTGGTCTCTATGCCTTTAATATCCGCTTTGATTTGTTTGACTTCCTCTTCTATTTTTTTATGTTCAGCCAGTTTTTGTTCAATAGAACAGGCTCTGCTTTTACTTAAGTGCCCAAATTCCATTGCCGGCTCAATCACAGCAATAAAATCAGAGACGTGTGCGCACTGTTTGGCTAAATCTAAAATACGCTGAGCATTGTTAAATTCGGTGTCTGCTTGCGTCATGCCTGCTTGATAATAGCCTTTCGTTTGGCCTTTATGGATTAAGCCCGCGATTTTAAGTTCGGTAAATAAATCACCTACTGCGCCTTTTAGGGGTTTTAATTGAGTTTTCCAATCGGCATTCTCTAATTTCAATTGCTCTTTAAGGGCTTTAACGTCAGTACTGGGTAATACACTAGGCTGTCGAAAAAGACTGTTTATTAAGGAAATTACTACCCTGATTATTGGCTATAAAATAAATAAAACCCATAGGATGTGCTGAGGAACGAAGCGCATAAATAGCTCATCTATGCGCCTCCTGC
>JAUVAA010000019.1 GCA_030591965.1 bacterium | reverse complement strand
CTATGGGTTTTATCTACGTCGCAGACTCTTTGGTCTCAGCCCGTATGCAAACTCTAGTCATATACTTTGATATAATGCTAGCTAAGCAATATATCATGCTTTGGAGAGATACAAGCTCGTATGAAGCAGGGGCTACAAATTTAAGACGAGGGCACTTTGGCGCGCCTAGTTCCCACGGTCTCCGTGGGAATTCATACGGGAACGCTCTGCGTTCCGTGACGCAGAGCGTCACCCACTGCATTCCCACGCGGAGAGGCTGTGAAAGTATTGTGCTTTTAGCCTCCCCCCTTGAGAAGGGGGGATTGAGGGGGGGATCTATAAAAACATAGGTCTTTGATATTATTTAGATTTTAATTACACTAAAACCTCCCCTAGCCCCTCCTTGATAAGGAGGGGGATTATACTGAATACTTTCACGGCCTCGGAGCATGGGAACGAGAGATACAAGTCGCAGCTAAAAGCCCCGCCCACAGACGTTTTCAGCTAGAAAAATTTCAGGCATAAAAAAAGGCTTACATTTTCATGTAAACCTTTGAATAAATTGGTCGGGACGACAGGATTTGAACCTGCGACCCCCACACCCCCAGCGTGGTGCGCTACCAATCTGCGCTACGTCCCGACAATTTGAACTTTTTAAACATGAATGACTGATTGAGCATAGCTAAACCAGTCATCAAGCCGGCTAAGTATAAAGCAACTAAGCGACTTTTCAATGTTTATTTGAGGATTTCTAAAATATCCTCTAACTCACCAATCATCTGATGAATCACTTGCTTGGTGCGGGCAGAATCGTCTTTGGCATCATCACTTAATAAATGAGCTCTAGCACCACCAATGGTATAGCCTTGTTCATATAATAAAGCTCTAATTTGACGAATCAGCATAACGTCATTACGTTGGTAATAGCGTCTATTTCCGCGCCGTTTAACGGGCTCTAATTGTTCAAATTCTTGCTCCCAGTATCTTAATACATGGGGCTTTACTCCACATAATTCGCTGACTTCACCAATGGCAAAATAGCGTTTTGCAGGGATTGCAGGTAGTTCGTTATTATTACTCGGTTCCAGCATAAGCTTCTACTCGTGTTTTTAACTTCTGGCCTGTTCGAAAGGTGACCACCCTACGCGCGGAAATCGGAATTTCCTCACCGGTCTTTGGGTTTCTTCCAGGGCGACTACTTTTATCTCTTAATTCAAACTTGCCGAATCCTGATACTTTAACCTGCTCACCTGTTTCTAGAGCAGCTTTAATTTCTTCAAAAAAAAGTTCAACCATTTCTTTCGCTTCGCGCTTATTTAATCCTAGTTCATCAAATAATCTTTCTGCGAAATCTGCTTTTGTTACTGCCATTTATTCTAGTCTCTCAATTTTGCACTAATGTTATTAGATAAAGCGTCTAACACTTTGTTTACTATAGCATCAATTTCTGAATCTGTTAGTGTTTGTGTATTATCTTGCATGGTTAATCCTAAAGCTACACTTTTATAGCCTTGCTCTACGCCTTGTCCACGATAAATATCAAACACATTAATTGCTTTGATTAGGTCTTCGTTGCAGCTTTCAATACACTGCTTAATTGCTTGAAAAGAAACATCTTCGGCAACTAATAAAGCTAAATCACGGCGTACTGATGGGAATTTCGATAAGCTATTAAATGCCGGCACTTCACGATCCAACAATACGTTTTGTGACAACTCAAATAAGAAAACATTGCCATCAAAACCTAGCTGCTTTTCTAGTGTTGGATGTAACATGCCCACCCAACCTAAAGATTGACCGTCTAAAGTTTTAATTTCTGCGCTTTGCCCCGGATGTAATGCTGCATGCTGACCAGCAACAAACTCCACTTCACGCCCTGTTAATGCACATAGGCTTTCGACATCAGCTTTAACATCATAAAAATCAACTTTACGTGCTTTTTCACCCCATTGCTCTGGGCTTACTGAGCCTAAAGCAAGACCGGCTAACATTTTTTCTTGTTGCGCGGCACCAGTCCCTAAAAAGCGTTGACCCGCTTCAAATAAACGCACTCGACCTTGCTGACGCTTGGTATTGTAAACGGCAGCTTGTAGTAATCCACACCATAACGTAGTCCGCATTACAGCAAGATCTGCTGAAATTGGATTTTGTAATTTTATATAGTTATCGTTAGGTACGATCGATTTCTGCAGCTCTTCGGCAACAAAGCTATAAGTAATGGCTTCTTGATAATCACGCGCAACTAAAACATCTTTAAGTTGATCTATCTCTAAAACTGCTTCAGGTGCTTCGCTTAGTGCAGAACGCATTAACAAGCTGCTTTGCGGTAAGTTGTTATAGCCGTATACACGCCCTAATTCTTCAATTAAGTCAGCTTCAATGGCGATATCAAAACGAAAACCTGGCGCTGTCACTTGCCAGCCTTCTGCTTCTTTAGTAACTGACATGCCTAAGCGCTGTAATATCCCTTCTACAACAGATACCTCTAAATCGACACCCAAAATACGCTGGATACGTTTTTGACGCAAAGTAATCGCTACGCGTTCTGGCAACTGCGCCTTAGCAACCACTTCTGTTACTGGACCTACACTACCACCAGCAATTTCTACGATTAATTGCGTCGCGCGCTCTATGGCTCTCGCTTGTAAGTTAGCATCAACACCACGCTCAAATCGGTGCGATGAATCCGTGTGCAAACCATAATGGCGTGATTTCCCCATCATAAAGCTAGGTGAGAAAAAGGCACATTCTAGGAATATATCTGTCGTCGTATCTGAAACAGCAGATCCACTTCCGCCCATAATCCCAGCTAATGCTAAGGCTTTCTCTGCATCGGCGATAACTAAGGTTTCAGTGTTCGCTTTAATTTCTTGATCATTTAATAGCTTAAGCGGTTCATCTGCTTTTGCCATACGTACTTCAATAGCACCGGATAATTTCGCTGCATCAAAAGCATGTAAAGGCTGACCCAACTCTAATAACACGTAGTTGGTGACATCAACCACAGGACCTAAACTTCTTAGACCTGATCGACGTAAACGCTCTTGCATCCATAAAGGCGTTGCTGCGCTTGCGTTTACATTTTTAATCAAACGACCTAGATAACGCGGACACGCATCTGGGGCACTTACTTTTATTTCTAACGTTTCTTGATGCTCAACAGCACTTGGCGTAATTTCTGCTGCTGAAAATGGCATTTCATTAAGCAAAGCCACTTCACGAGCAATACCTTCAACACTTAAACAATCTGCTCTATTCGGTGTCAAATCAACTTCAATCAGTTGATCATTTAATTCCAAATAATCACGTACATCCATGCCTACGGGCGCATCGTCAGCTAATTCCATTAAACCATCAGCATCCTTTGCCATGCCTAATTCTTTTTCAGAACACAACATACCAAACGATAGTTCGCCGCGTAATTTTGATTTTTTAATCTTGAAATTACCTGGTAACACAGCACCAATTAATGCCGCAGGAATTTTCAACCCTTCGCGTACATTGCTTGCACCACAGACGATTTGTAGTGGCTCAGCTTCACCTACTGCAACCTGACAAACTCTTAATTTATCAGCATCAGGATGAGCTGCGATTGATACTACTTGCCCAACAACTACGCTGCTAAATTCAGCTGCTGCAGGTGTTACTGCATCAACTTCTAGGCCAGCCATTGTTATTTGTTCTACTAATGCTGCCGTATCAAGGGCAGGATTCGCTAATTCTCTTAACCACGCTTCACTAAATTGCATAATTACTTCCTTCCTTAATTAAATTGCTCAAGAAATTTAAGATCGTTTTCAAAAAACAACCGTAAATCATTGATGCCATAACGCAACATAGCGAGTCGTTCTACGCCCATACCAAAAGCAAAACCGGTATACGCCTCAGTATCGATATTCACCGCTTTAAAAACTTCAGGATGAATCATGCCGCAGCCCATTACTTCTAACCAGCCTGTATGACTACAAACGCGACAACCTTTGCCATCACACATGACACATTCGATATCGACTTCTGCAGAAGGCTCGGTAAAAGGAAAGTAAGATGGTCTAAAGCGGACTTGTATATCTTTCTCAAAAAAGGCTCTTAAAAACTCGTAAACAACGCCTTTTAAATCAGCAAAACTAACATTCTCATCAACTAAAAATCCTTCTACTTGATGGAACATAGGGGTATGCGTAATATCAGAATCACAGCGATAAACACGCCCTGGTGCAATCACTTTTAATGGCGGCTGATAGGTTTCCATAGCACGCACTTGTACTGGCGAGGTATGGGTTCTTAATAAGGTATGCGCATCAAAATAAAAAGTATCATGCATAGCACGAGCAGGGTGATGCGAAGGAATATTTAAGGCTTCGAAATTGTGATAATCATCTTCGATTTCAGGGCCTTCTTCGACTTTAAAGCCTACACTAGAGAAGATTTTTGAAATGCGTCTTAAAGTTAGCGTCACCGGATGTAACCCTGCAACTGACTGCCCTCTTCCTGGCAAAGTCACATCAATGGTTTCACTCGCTAAACGTGCATCAAGTTCTGCTTGTTGCAGTGCATTTTTGCGGGCTTCTAAGGTATTTTGAAAGTCGGCTTTAACATTATTAATCGCTTGCCCTGCAGTTCGTCGCTGATCTGGGTCAAGTTTTCCGAGCTCTTTCATCTGTAAGGTGAATGCACCTTTTTTACCCAGATATTGCACACGGATCTGATCTAATGCGGATAAATCGTTGGCTGCTGCAAGCTCTTGTAATGCTTGCGCAAGAATTTCTTCGAGGGTGGCTGACACGGCTCTTTCGCTTATATTGAGATGGAAGAGATAGAAAGGTGTAGCAAAAAAAAGGGCTTTTCAGCCCTTTTTTTCAAACCTTTCTCTATAAAAATCAGCATAGTTTAACTATGCTTTCATTCTTTAAAGTGGGCTTTTATTTGCTTTCGCAATTTCTGCAATCGCAGCAAAAGCTTCCATATCGCGTACTGCGATATCAGCTAATACTTTACGGTCAATCGCAACGTTTGCTTTTGTTAAGCCGTTAATCAATCGGCTATAAGAAATATCGCACATACGCGCTGCCGCATTGATACGAACAATCCATAAAGCACGGAAAGTACGTTTTTTAACTTTACGATCACGATAAGCATATTGTCCTGCTTTGATAACCGCTTGCTTAGCAACACGATAAACACGGCTACGCGCTCCGTAATATCCTTTTGCTTGCTTTAAAATTTTCTTATGTCTTGCTCTGGCTGTTACGCCTCTTTTAACTCTGGCCATTCTCTTCTCCTAAATTAACTGTAAGGTAACAACCGTGCTGTCATACGCACGTCTGATTGATGAAGAGTAGCTGCTTTACGCAAGTGTCTTTTCCTCTTAGTCGATTTTTTTGTCAAAATATGACGACGGTGAGACTGACCACATTTAAAAGCACCCGATGCTGTACGCGTAAAACGCTTTGCGGCACCACGATGGGTTTTAATCTTTGGCATTTATTTTCTCCAATAGTATTAAAAATATCACGTCCCTGATATAAGAACTCAGCAAGGCAAAATGCACGGGCCCGGCTGAATTAGTAAGCTACTATTCCTACAGTAGCAAAACTTACCGAACAAGTCCGATAAGAATATCAACTAATAATAGTTGTTATTTTTTCTTTCTAGGTCCTAAAACCATAACCATTTGGCGGCCTTCCATTTTAGGAAATTGCTCAACTGCAGCCAATTCTTCTAGGTCTTTTTCTACTCGCTTCAGTAAATCCATACCAATTTCTCTATGCGCCATTTCGCGACCGCGAAAACGCACTGTGATTTTGGTTTTATTACCTTCTTCAAGAAATTTTGTTAAGTTACGCAATTTGACATTGTAATCACCAATATCAGTACCTGGGCGAAACTTAATTTCCTTAACCTGAATTTGCTTTTGTTTTTTCTTGGCTACTTGTAGTTTCTTATTCTGTTCGAATATAAACTTACCGTAGTCCATGATTTTACAAACCGGAGGATCAGCATTTGGTGAAACTTCTACCAAATCCATACTTGCTTCAGCCGCTAAACGCTTTGCGTCCATAAGTGACATAATGCCACCCTGCTCTTCTGGCAAACCTGTTAGCCTGACACGTCTTGCCGTAATTGCGTCATTTAGTCGTGTTGCATCTTTTTTAGAAGCGATACTCTGATCCTCCAGTTTCTATTTTATTTTTTTTGTTCAATTTCGTTATTTAATCTCTGTGTAAATTCATTGAGTGAAAAGCTACCTAAATCTTCGCCTTTCTGCGTACGCACTGTTAGCGTTTGCTCATCTAGCTCTTTATCACCGATAATTAAAAGATAAGGCACTCGTTGCATAGAGTGTTCGCGAATTTTAAAGCCTATCTTCTCATTTCTCAAGTCAATTTTTGTTCTAAAGCCTTGTTTTTGCAATTCAGCAACAACTTGCTGCGCATATTCATCATGCCGACTCGCAATATTAAGCACCACTAACTGCTCTGGTGCCAACCAAAGCGGTAAATTCCCTGCATGCTGCTCAATAAGAATGCCAATAAATCGCTCTAAAGACCCCAATATTGCACGATGCAACATTACAGGCACTTGTTTAGAGCCATCTTCGGCAATATAACTAGCATCTAAACGCCCAGGCATGGAGAAATCGACTTGAATCGTACCACACTGCCAAACGCGCTCTAAACAATCTTTTAATGAGAATTCAATTTTAGGACCATAAAATGCACCTTCACCCGGCTGCAAGTCCCAAGCAAGTCCTTTATTATCTAACGCTAACTCTAAAGCTTTTTCTGCTTTGCCCCAGTCTGCATCAGAACCAACACGCTTTTCTGGGCGTGTAGACAATTTAATAATAACTTCATCAAAACCAAAGTCTTTATAAACTTCAAATAATAAATCAATAAAATCCGAAACTTCTGCCTGAATACCCTCTTCTGAACAAAAGATATGCGCATCATCTTGGACAAAATTTCTTACGCGCATCAAGCCATGCAAAGTACCTGAGGGTTCATTACGGTGACATGAACCAAACTCAGCTAGACGCAAAGGTAAATCTTTATAACTTTTTAAACCTTGATTATAAATCTGCACATGACATGGGCAGTTCATCGGTTTAATCGCATAATCACGGTTATCTGAATGAGTGGTAAAAATCATATCACCGAATTTATCCCAGTGACCGGACTTTTCCCATAAACTACGATCCACAACTTGCGGTGTTCTTACTTCGCCATAGCCATGCGAGCGTAATTTATTACGAATATATTGTTCAACTTGCTGATAAACCGTCCAGCCTTTTTCATGCCAAAACACCATACCAGGCGCTTCTTCTTGAGTATGAAATAAATTAAGTGCTTTACCAATTTTTCTGTGATCGCGCTTTTCAGCTTCTTCTAAACGATGTAAATAATCCGCTAAATCTTTTTTATCATTCCATGCTGTACCGTAAATACGCTGCAACATTTCATTATCTGAATTACCGCGCCAATAAGCGCCAGCAATTTTCATTAATTTAAAGGCTTTTATTTTGCTGGTACTTGGTACGTGCGGGCCGCGACAAAGATCGGTAAAATCGCCTTGCGTGTACAAAGATAAGTCTTGATCTGCAGGAATTGACTCAATGATTTCAGCTTTATATTCTTCGCCTAAATCTCGAAAAAACTTCACAGCTTCATCACGCGATACAACTGAACGTGTAATTTTTAAATTAGCCGCCACTAAACGCGACATTTCCTTTTCTATTTTTTTAATATCGACCGGCGTAAACGCACGTTCATAGGAAAAGTCATAATAAAAGCCATTATCAATCACTGGCCCTATCGTTACTTGCGCATCGGGAAATACTCTTTTAACTGCCTGAGCTAATAAATGTGCTGCCGAGTGACGGATAACTTCAAGGCCATCATCATCTTTTGCCGTGACAATCTGCAGTGCTGCATCACTTTCAATCAGTGTGCTGGCATCAACCAATTCATCATTTACCCGACCAGCCAAGGTTGCTTTTGCTAAGCCAGAGCCAATAGACTGCGCAACTTCCATTACAGTTACGGCATTATCAAACTCACGCTTAGATCCATCAGGCAGGGTAATTACAGGCATACTATCTTTTCTCAGATTTATAAAATAAAAAAGCACTGCTGACGCAATGCTTTTCAGTTAGATTTTTTCAATTATACTCGCTACTTTATATGTTTGTAAACATATACTTACATAACAAAGCCGTAATTGCTCATTATTCACGAACAAATACATAATAAAAATATCGTCATCCCCGAAGTCTTTTATCGGGGATCTATGTTAAACGCAGATTCCTGCTAACAGCATGCAGGAATGACGAGCTGAAAAAGTAGCCTGTACCCTTTAATAATGAGAAGTTACACAAACAATTATACGTACTGCCCCGCACACCAACCTGAGGCCCAAGCCCACTGAAAATTATAGCCTCCCAACCAACCAGAGACATCTAGAACTTCTCCGACAAAATACAGCCCTTGTACTTGTTTAGCCTCTAAGGTTTTGGATGAGACACTATTACAATCGATACCTCCCAAGGTCACTTCGGCAGTACGGTAGCCTTCGGTACCATTCGGTTTAACTTGCCAATGATGAAATTGCTCAGCGATAAATTGAATTTTCTTATGCGATAAGTCGAGCAAAGAACACTCTAGTAAATCATCAGCTATAAATAAGGGAATTAGGCGCTTGGCAAAAAATTGCGGCAAATAATTCTTTAATTTAACTTTTGTTTTGTCTTTTTGTGCGGTTAATAAAGCTTGCTGTAAATCAGCAGTTGGCAATAAATCAATATTAATGACCTCGCCTTCATACCAGTATGATGACATCTGCAAAACAACCGGCCCACTTAAACCACGATGCGTAAATAATAGGTTTTCAGTAAAACTTTGCCTCGCATTACTTACCGTACAAGGTAAAGCCAAACCCGATAAAGCTGCGAACTTTTCTTTTTCTGCTAATTGCAAAGTGAATGGCACTAAGCCAGCTCGAGTAGCCTGCACATTAATACCAAATTGTTCGGCAACTTTATAACCAAAAGGTGTAGCGCCCATTTTAGGAATAGATAAGCCACCCGTGGCTACCACTAAAGACTGACACTTAATTTTTTCTTTCCCTACAGTAAGAATGTAGCCCGCATTTGCTGGCTGTGCAATTGATTTAATCTCGGAGTTTAAGCGTATCTCGACACCAACCTTATCGCATTCAGCAAGCAGCATATTTAAAATATCGCGCGCACTTTCATTGCAAAACAACTGGCCATGCTCACGCTCATGATAAGGAATATTATGCGCGTGAATCATTTCTAAAAATTCCCACTGGGTAAACCGGCTTAAGGCTGATTTACAAAAATGCACATTTTCAGACAGAAAATTCTCAGCCTCAATCGTGTAATTCGTGAAATTACAGCGCCCGCCACCCGACATGAGAATTTTTTTACCGGCTTTATTGGCGTGATCCAAAACTAAAACCTTACGCTTGCGCTTGCCCGCTTCTATCGCACACATTAAACCTGATGCGCCAGCACCAATAATTACTACATCTACTTCTTGCATTTTTTCACTTCTATAAAAACAAAAAAGCCCTTTGACCGAAGTAAAAGGGCTTTTTGTACAGGCTGTTCTCGCATTAGCGGACTGAAGTCCGCCCTACATTAAACCTTATGGTAAACCTCTGCACCTTCTTCAAGAAACTGCTGGGATTTTTCATCCATACCTTTCTGTAAAGCCTCTGCTGCGTCTTTAATACCTTTTTCAGCTGCATACTCACGTACATCTTGCGAGATTTTCATCGAGCAGAAATGCGGGCCACACATAGAACAGAAATGCGCAATTTTCGCTGAATCTTTCGGTAAAGTTTCATCATGGAATGAGCGTGCTTTTTCTGGATCTAAAGCAATATTGAATTGATCTTCCCAACGGAATTCAAAACGCGCTTTAGACATGGCATTATCACGTGCTTGAGCACCAGGATGGCCTTTGGCTAAATCTGCCGCATGTGCTGCAATTTTATAAGTCACAATCCCTTCACGAACATCTTCTTTGTTCGGTAAGCCTAAATGCTCTTTTTGGGTCACATAACATAGCATCGCACAACCGTACCAACCAATATTTGCGGCACCAATCACAGATGTAATATGGTCATATCCTGGTGCAATATCGGTAGTCAAAGGACCTAAAGTGTAGAAAGGTGCTTCATCACAATCTTCCAGTTGTTTAGTCATATTAACTTCAATCATATGCAATGGCACATGACCTGGACCTTCAATCATAGTTTGAATGTCATGCTTCCAAGCGATTTTAGTCAACTCACCCAGCGTTTCTAATTCAGCAAATTGCGCTTCATCATTGGCATCGTAGATTGAACCGGGGCGTAAGCCATCGCCTAATGAAAACGAGACATCATAGGCTTTCATGATTTCACAAATATCTTCGAAATGCGTGTATAAAAAGCTTTCTGTATGATGCGCTAAACACCATTTCGCCATGATCGATCCACCACGTGACACGATACCGGTCATGCGTTTTGCCGTCATTGGTACATGGTGTAAACGTACACCTGCATGGATAGTAAAATAATCCACACCTTGCTCCGCTTGTTCAATCAGCGTATCGCGGAAAATTTCCCACGTTAAATCTTCTGCTTTACCGTTTACCTTTTCTAAAGCCTGATAAATTGGCACTGTACCAATCGGCACTGGTGAATTACGTAAAATCCATTCACGCGTTTCATGAATATTTTTACCGGTTGATAAATCCATAATGGTGTCACCACCCCAACGGATACCCCACATCATTTTTTCGACTTCATCTTCGATTGATGAGGTAACAGCGGAATTACCTAAGTTACCGTTAATTTTCACTAAGAAGTTACGACCAATAATCATTGGCTCAACTTCTGGGTGATTGATATTTAGAGGAATAATGGCTCGTCCGCGCGCCACTTCATCACGCACAAATTCTGGCGTAATTTCATCAGGAATAGATGCGCCATAAGACTGGCCTTTATGCTGATCTTTATATAAGTCACGCATTTCGGACATATTTTGATTTTCACGAATGGCGATATATTCCATCTCAGGCGTAATAATGCCCTGACGCGCATAATGCATTTGTGAGACGTTTTTACCCGCTTTTGCTTTACGTGGTTTGCGTATATGATCAAAACGCATATCGGCAGTTTCAGGATCATGCAGGCGCTCTTTACCAAAATCAGATGTTGGACCATCTAACTCTTCAGTATCATCGCGCTCCGCAATCCATGCATCACGGATACCCGCCAAGCCTTTTTGTAAATCAACGGTAACTTCAGGATCTGTGTAAACACCTGAAGTATCGTAAACAAATAGCGGCGTATTTTTTTCAGCACCAAAATGTACCGGCGTATCAGACAAGGTGATTTTACGCATAGGCACGCGTATATCAGGACGACTACCCTGGATATAAACTTTCTCTGACGCGGGGTAAGAGTCAATTTTTACTCCACCCTCGTTGGCCGCGGTAATGTCTTTAGGGACTGCGCTCATGGTTTTATCTCCAATTTCAAAAATTCTTAAGGCGCAGACGGGAGCTTGTGGGCTTTCCTACGCCAGTATTAGCTGGTCTCAGGTTCAAAGGGTTTTATCTCAGCTTCTTAAAACGAAGCACCCCTAGCCTTTCGGTTAATTGTACAAAGTAATGGATAACGCGAAATATTGCAAATTTAATACATAAGCCTCCTTATATTTAAAAATCTACTCATGCATTTCTCTGAACTGCGCTAAAATCCACACCATAAAATAATAACTAACAAGTCCCAGGGGGAAGCATGGAATTAGAGAATCTTAACCAAATCGAAAATAAAGGGGCGGGAATGCGCACCGAGCTACTTAGAATAGGCGGTGCAATTCTATTCCTAGTAGGTATTATGCTGTTTATCGGCATGACCACTGCACATACGCCTAACCAGACATTCCTGATTGTTTCCGCCGTAATTGGCGGCTATATGGCTTTAAACATCGGCGCTAACGATGTCGCTAATAATGTCGGCCCTGCGGTGGGCTCTCAAGCACTAACCTTAACCGGTGCTATCTTGATTGCCATGATTTTTGAATCCGCTGGTGCCTTAATTGCGGGCGGCGAAGTTGTCAGCACCATTAAAAAAGGCATTATTGACCCTTCCCTGATTAATGATACGGATACTTTCGTTTGGTTAATGCTCGCTGCGTTACTCGCTGCGGCTATTTGGCTAAATACCGCTACCTTTTTTGGCGCTCCCGTGTCAACGACGCATTCGATTGTTGGTGGTGTATTAGGCGCTGGAATAGCCGCTGGCGGCTGGAATATTGCTAACTGGGCCGTATTTGGTAAAATCGCTGCTAGCTGGATTATTTCTCCGATGCTAGGGGGCTTGATTGCAGCGGCTTTCTTATATTTTATAAAGCGTAGCATGACCTATCAAGAGGATATGTTGGCTGCAGCAAAAAAAGTCGTCCCTTTATTAATTGCTATCATGGCTTGGGCATTTTCCACCTATTTAATCCTTAAAGGCTTAAAAAAAATATGGAAAGTTGATTTCTTAACAGCTGGATCTGTTGGCTTTGCCTTTGCTTTAATACTTTATTTTGCAGTCCGCCCTTTCATTAACAAAGCAGCTAAGTCTTTAGAAAATAATAAATTTAGCGTTAATAAACTCTTTACCATTCCGCTTATTTTCGCCGCTGCATTACTTAGTTTTGCTCATGGTGCGAATGATGTTGCTAATGCCGTTGGCCCACTAGCAGCCATTAATGATGCTTTAAGTCACGGTGGTGAAATTGCCAAAAAAGCCGCCATTCCTATATGGGTTATGTTGATTGGTGCTTTAGGTCTATCCCTTGGACTAGCATTATATGGTGCAAAGCTCATTAAAACCGTCGGTACAGAGATTACAGAACTCGATAAAATGCGTGCTTTCTGCGTTTCTATGGCCGCTGCAATTACCGTGATTATCGCTAGCCAATTAGGCTTACCTGTTAGCTCGACACATATCGCAGTCGGCGCTATTTTTGGCGTGGGCTTTTTACGTGAATACTTAAAGCGCACAGACGCCAAGCGCCTTCAAGAAATCAGAACGCATCACGAAAACTTAGATCCAGAAAAAACCGAAGCCTTTTTAAAAACCTTTAAAAAAGCCAGCGTTGCTAAAAAGTCAGTGATGTTAGCGGAACTTAAAGAGCAAGCTAAAAACAGTGAAACTGACTTTACTAAGCGAGAAAGAAAGACCCTAAAAAAGGTTTATCAAAAAGAATTAGTTAAACGATCACATGTCTATAAAATTGCCGCCGCTTGGATTATTACCGTGCCGTTATCCGCTCTATTAGCAGCTATGTTGTATTTTACTATTCGCGGAATAATGATTCCTTAAGTGGCTAGCCCCTTGCTTTAATCAAAAGCAGGGGGGGGGGTTAGTTTGGCTACACACTAAAGACGGGGCATCTAAGTACACAACCAGAATTATTCTAACATTTTATATTACAATTTTACGTAGGATGGGTAGAGCGTTTTTTTGCGAAACCCATCATTATGCGTGATATTGATGGGTTTCATTACGCGCCTAAAAAGCAGCCCCTTCATTCTATCCATCCTACAAAAATGTTAAATTAAATACATATAAGTACTTACAAATGCAATGACGGACTGAAGTCCGCCCTACGTTAATATAATTAACGTCCCACCTTAAAGTAAATACCAAAATTTCGTGTCAACTAATTTATTATTATTTTTTTACTTTACACACATTCTTTTCTCTAAGCATAAAACACTTAACATTATCCACTGATTGGCTAGAAAAATAACAATTGACTTAGTTAAGGTGTTGATTAATAGGACATTAGTGTAACTGTCATAAATTTGTACAATTTAACAAACGAGCAATAAAACCGAGGCTCTCACTTACTTTTCCTGACCTTATACACAAAGTTATCCACAGCTTTTGTGGGTAACTTTATTTTTCTTTTCAGCATAACGACTTAGCGTTCTTATATCGAATTTTCATTAGCAAAAAGGCCGTCAGTGAATAGCTCAAAAAAAATAATTTTAAGTATAGCCGTCCCTATCCCGCTAAATTTTTCATTTGATTATTTACCGCCTGATAATTGCAATCTTGAACAGCTAAAACCCGGCCTGCGCATCAAAGTTCCCTTTGGCAAACAAAGTAAAATAGGCGTATTACTTGCCATCAATAGCAGTTCAGACATCGATACTAGCAAGCTAAAGCAAGCTGAAGAGCTGTTAGATGCCGAGCCACTACTCTCTGCTAAAGATTTAAAATTATTACATTGGGCACAGCTTTATTATCACCATGCTATAGGCGATGTATTTATCAGCGCCTTTCCTACGGCATTGCGCAAAGGAAAATCCAGCGAACTCAAGCCGACACCATATTTTGCATTAACAGAAACCGGTCAAGAGACCGATGCTACAACACTTAAAAACGCGCCCAAGCAACAAGCGCTATTTAAATTATTTCAAGTGCAAAGCAATGCGGTTAACATTGAAACAATCAAGCAGCACTTCAAGCTTTGGCGCCCCTCATTAAAAGCTTTACTTGAAAAAGAGTTAGTCTACGAAAGTAATTTTGTTGCATTACCCGCTAAAACCACTAACATCACCCAACAAACGCCACTCGCAGCAAATGAACAGCAACAAGGGGCCATTGATAGCATTAATAGAAAATTAGAGAAATTTTCGGTCTTTTTACTCGAGGGCGTGACCGGCAGCGGTAAAACTGAAGTGTACTTACAAGTGATTGAACAAGTTTTAGCTCGTGGCCTACAAGTTCTCGTGCTGCTACCTGAAATCACCCTAACGCCGCAACTGGAAGCGCGTTTTAAACAACGCTTTGCTGTACCGATAGAAACCTATCATTCGCAACACAGTGAAACGCAGCGCCAATCTGCATGGCTAGCCATGCAAAAAGGCCATAGCTCCATTTTGCTCGGTACTCGTTCCGCCTTATTTACACCCGCCCCACGCTTAGGTTTAATTATTTTAGATGAAGAACATGACGCGTCTTTTAAACAACAAGAAGGCTTTCGTTTTTCCGCACGAGACGTGGCCATCGTACGCGCCAAAATACTTAATATTCCGATTGTTTTAGGCTCAGCCACGCCTTCTTTAGAGAGTTTATACAATG
This sequence comes from bacterium, assembly GCA_030591965.1. GTDB lineage: Bacteria > Pseudomonadota > Gammaproteobacteria > Methylococcales > Methylomonadaceae > Methyloprofundus. Next base: position 11,377 of record JAUVAA010000019.1, on the reverse strand, counting down.
TCGACAAACAGCTTTATCAGTTACTACGTTTACCAAATCGCGCAGGAAATGCCCTGCCGCCCAGCTTATTCTTGCTTGATATTAGAAATCAGCAATTACAAGAAGGCTTATCACCACCGTTAATCAGAGAAATTAAAAAAACACTGGCTAAAAATGAGCAGGTTTTATTATTTTTAAACCGTCGCGGTTTTGCGCCGACCCTAATTTGTCATAGTTGCGGCTGGGTGGCTCAATGCAAACGTTGCGATGCTAATTTGGTGGTACATTACCGACAACGAAAAATACGCTGCCATCATTGCGCCAGCGAACAGCCCTTGCCACGAGCATGCCCAGACTGTCAGTCAGAAGAATTAAAACCGCTGGGCTTAGGCACAGAGCGCGTAGAAAATGCCTTACAAGTCATTTTCCCAGAGTATAAAAGCGTCCGTTTAGATCGAGATACCACACAGAAAAAAGGTGCCTTAGAACAGCATTTAGATGCTATCAATCAAGGCAAGGTTGATATTATCTTAGGCACGCAAATGCTCGCTAAGGGGCATCATTTCCCTAACGTGACTTTAGTGGTGTTGTTAGATGTGGATAGCGGCTTATTTAGTATCGATTTTCATGCGCCGGAAAGGCTCGCGCAATTAATAGTGCAAGTATCAGGGCGTGCAGGACGCGCAGAAAAGAAAGGTCGTGTGATTATGCAAACGCGACAGCCTGAGCACCCTCTATTAAATACCTTAATTCAACAAGGCTATCAGGCATTTGCACAAGCGGCTTTAGCAGAACGCAAAGCCGCTGTATTACCACCGTACAGCTATCAAGCCTTATTACGCGCAGTATCCTTAGAAAAGGATACTGCGTTTGAATTTTTACTCGCCGTTAGTGAATTAATTAACAGTTACCCCGCTAATGGTACTTGGGTACTAGGTCCCGTTGCTGCCCCTATGGCAAAAAGAGCCGGACAATTTCGCTATCAATTATTACTACAAGATACCCAGCGAAAACAATTGCACCTATTATTAAACCGACTACTCCCCGAGATTGCTAAGCTCAAACTAGCACGCAAAATTCGCTGGTCCTTGGATGTCGACCCGATTGATTTATACTGACCCAGACCACTGCGTCAATAAATATTGCAACTTATCCTTATCTAGCTGGGAGTTATCGACTTTTAAATAAACCACATTTTCACTCGCTTGTAGGTCAGCACTAGCCACCCCTACAACCGCTACAATGTCAGCCAAAAAGTCATCTAATTTATCCGCGGTAATATCTTCTGTAGATACTAATAAGTTAGCTAAATACTTGGGAGGATTCATAAATAGAGCAACTAGCAGCCAAGTGCTTGCTGCAACAGCACAGAACAAGAAGACATAACTTGCGCCATATTCACCGTAAATCCAACCACCCGTCGTCCCACCTAAAAAAGCACCAAAGAATTGTGAGCTGGAATACGCCCCCATTGCAGTGCCTTTTAAATTACCAGGAGCAGTTTTAGAAATTAACGAAGGTAGGGTCGCCTCTAATAAATTAAACCCACAGAAAAACACCCATAGGCAAGCAATTAATCCGTACAAACTATCGTTAAAATAAAACAACCCGACATCAGCAAGCACTAAAGTAAACACCGCACTAACAAACACCGCCTTCATTTTGCGTTTTTTCTCAGCCAAAATGACAAAGGGAATAATCATTGCCATTGAGGTTGTTAGTACTGGTAAATACACTTTCCAATGCTCCGCAGACGCTAGGCCTGCATCACGTATTAATAAAGGCACTATAACGAAAGTTGCGGTTAAAATTAGGTGCAAGATAAAAATCCCATAATCTAAACGCAACAAATCCTTATTTTTTAAAACTTTGCTAAATTGCGCGGTATCTACCTCAGCATCACGATGCACTTTAGTTTTGACTGGATTTGGCACAACAAACAGCACTACGAAGACCGCTAAAAATGACATAATAGCGGTTAACCAAAATATTCCTTGAATACCTGAAAATCCAGCAATAATAGGCCCTATGGTCATTGCCACACCAAATGAAACACCGATGCTGGCACCGATCATTGCCATCGCTTTGGTACGATGTACTTCATCAGTTAAATCAGCCACTAATGCCATAATCGCTGCGGCAATCGCGCCACTACCTTGCAAGGCACGACCAATTAAGACACCATAAATAGTCGTTGATAAAGCAGCAACGATACTACCCGAGGCAAATAATATTAAGCCGATAACAATAATTTTTTTACGTCCAAAACGGTCGGACATTAAACCAAAAGGAATCTGTAATATTGCTTGGGTTAAACCATAAATACTAATCGCCAATCCAATAAGTAAAGGCGTTGAGCCTTCTAAAGTTTCAGCAAATAAAGATAAAACCGGTAAAATCATAAACAACCCAAGCATACGCAAAGCATAAATACTTGATAAAGATAGGGTTGCGCGTCGTTCCAATGACGACATTGGGCTTGTTATATCCTGCATTTGTGTCAAAACTGTAAACTCCTGTAGATAAAAATTGTTTTCACATTTTCAAGCCTATGCAGGGTGCGACTAAAACCACACTCTACAGACCTTAATCTTTAATATTTTACCAGTTTTATATTTATAGTTTATGTTTATTCAATGCCAGCCACTGAATAGCTATAATAGGGATCGCCGACTCAATCCGCCCGTCCTCAATCATGGCATAAGCTTCTGAAAACCTTACGGTAGACACCAGAATATCCTCATGCTCATGATCTAAACCATGAATGCCACCCACCTCAGTTGCATCAATACGCCCATAAAATAAAGAGATCTTCTCAGAAGTACCACCGGGTGAAGTATAAAATTCATTAATTAAACGCATTTCTTGTACCACACAACCCGCTTCTTCTTCTGATTCCCTATAAGCAACTGCTTCTGCTGTTTCGCCCGTCTCTATTGCTCCAGCAACAATTTCCAGTAACCACGCCTTTTCACGCACATTATCTTGCCCCATCGGCCCCATACGGAACTGCTCAATAATCACCACTTTGTCAGCATCAGGATCATAAAGCAGTACTGCAACACAATTACCTCGCTGAAATAATTCTCGCGTCAAAACTTCACTCCAACCACCGGCAAATAAGCTATGCTGTACTTGGTAACGATTTAAACTAAAAAAACCTTGGTACATGGCTTCTTGAGTAACCACTTTAAATTCTTTTTTCATAACACCCTACTTAACTGTTGTAATTTAGTTTTCATACCACCACTATAGACTAAATAATTATTTCATTTTTTGGAGCATAAAAACCATGATGCGAATTTTTCTTTTCTTAGCCACTAACGTTGCCATTATGGTGGTGGTTAGTATTATTTTTAGTATTTTCGGTTTAAGCGGAACTTTAGCTGCAAACGGCGTAGATCTTAACCTAACCTCCTTACTGATTCTATCCGGCGTTATCGGCATGACCGGTTCATTTATTTCTTTAGCCATGTCCAAATGGTCAGCCAAAAGAGGTATGGGCGTACATGTTATTGAGCAGCCACAAAACCAAACAGAAAAATGGCTAGTTGATATTGTTACTCGTCAAGCTCGTATCGCGGGTATTGATACCCCTGAAATAGGTATGTTTCAAAGCAACGATCCCAATGCTTTTGCGACCGGAATGAGCAAAAATAGCTCTTTAGTTGCGGTCAGCACTGGCTTATTACAAAACATGTCCCCAGATGAAGTTGAAGCGGTTGTCGGCCATGAAATATCACATGTTGCTAATGGCGATATGGTCACAATGGCACTGATGCAGGGCGTGGTAAATACTTTCGTTTATTTCTTTGCTACGATTATTGGTCATACCGTTGACCGTGTTATTTTTAAAAATGAAAACGGTCATGGCATGGCGTTTTACGTCACGCAAATAATCGCGCAAATTGCCTTATCCTTTTTGGCTTCTATGTTGGTTATGTGGTTCTCGCGTTACCGTGAATTCAAAGCAGATGCAGGTGGCGCAAAATTAGCAGGCAGAGAAAAAATGATTGGTGCTTTACGAGCATTACAGCGTGCACATGAACCTCAGGAATTACCTGCGCAGTTCGCAGCATTAGCAATTAATGGTTCAGCAGTACATAAATTATTTATGAGCCACCCGCCTTTAGAAGAGCGTATTGCTGCATTACAAAATCAGCGTTAATTTCTATTTCTAGTGTAGGAGAAGTTTTCTCTCCTACACTCACGACTATCTACCCTCGCTCCATGAACACACATCAATACATTCGCTTCCGGCTAAGTCTATCTGCCGACCAATACCTAAAAGTCTATCAAGGCATTGCCAAAAATATTTCTGCACAAGCTGATGATGGCCGGCGTATTGCGTTCCCCGCACAAAATATCAAACAGTTTCTAACTCATGACGGGGTTTATGGGCATTTTGAAATGGAACTAACTGAGGAAAATAAGTTTGTTTCGATAAAAAAATTAGATCGCGGGTTTGGTTCTGTATAGTGCGCTTAATCACAGTACACTCTACTTCCAAACTTAAGTGAGTCAGCGTTCAACTTTTTATTTAGCCAGCCGGCGAATACTTGATACCCACTCTGAAAAAAACTCACACTCCCTTTCCATAGCACTTAAACCTACATTTTTCATAGCAATACTTCCGTGCGCTACTTTTTTGTATTTTGGCGATAACAGTAACCTCTCTAAGTGTGCGGCTGGTTTTGTTTCTGGTTTGTTATTTATATATTCAGGAGACTGAGCTTTGGCTTTAATGGTTTTTAGTTCTTCTGAAACACCTAGCCAACTTTTATTAACACTAACAATTCCATCAACATCACTAAATAATAATGCTTCAAACTCATGAGCTTGAATATAAGGCAAAAAACGCTCTGGTCTACATCCAGTACTTGCAACAATATCGCTATGCCATGCACTTGTTAGCTTATGTAATTTCCCAGCTAACTGAAGTTCAGAAACTTCATCTACTGCAGGAAAATCTGTCCCTAATTTATACAGGTCAATAAGTGTCGTAACAACAGGCTGACTTTTTTGATTTAGTGTCCGTTCAATATCACGCTTAATTCGAGCATAATTTAAAGCGCCACCCTTCTTTCCTGGTGAAGTTTGGATTGTTTGTCCAATTAATGACAAACCTAAATCATAAAAACTTGGAGCAAGCACTTGTTCCACAAAAGTTTCTTCCGTTTGCCCTTCACAAATAACACAAACGCGCTTCATCATACTGAAGGTCTCCCACCTAAAATATTGCGCTTCCATAAATCGCCCAAACTAAACTCTTCTAACCATTCCGATAAATCCTCTTCATCCAAGCGCTCAAAAACAGAGGCGCCATTTTCTCGCTGTACAACCACAACATCTTTTGCTTCAAAGTTATTTAACAACTCAACCGACTGCGTTGAAACAATAAGTTGTTTTTTTTCAGCAACCTCTTTCAGCATATCTGCCAATAAATTTATAGCGTAGGGATGCAATCCGAGTTCAGGCTCATCAATAATGATTGTATCGGGTAATAAATGAATAGGCTGTAACAATAAAACAGTTAAACAAATAAAACGCAATGTGCCATCAGACAGCACATGAGCGCGATAGGGCGTATCTGGATCACCTTGCTCAGTCCACTCTAGTTCTACCTCTTGAGGCAATGGGTCGCGCACCACAAAATCATCAAAGAAAGGAGCAGCTAGTCGAATGGTTTCAACTATACGTTGATAGGCATCAGGAGATCTTAATTTTAAGCGGGCAATATAAGCTGCTAAATTTCCTGCATCAGAATTTAACTTAATATTTTGATTGCTGGAATGCAATTGCTTAACTTTCGCTTCAGCACTGGTATCGTGAAAATGATAAAGCCGCCAACGTTTGATTGCAGGCAACACATATTCACTGACCTTAGTAGGCATTCCTCTTAGCTTTGCTTCTTCATGCGCATTCCCTAGGGGTTCGATATGAGGTTTATACCTACCATTAAACCAAGTCTCTTCCCTCAGAAACATCATCCGGTTATCCTGAGTGGCGGCAAGCGCAAGGCGATAACCATTGTCACCAAAATAAAATTCAGCCTCCATCGTTTTGGTGCGCTTACGTCCACCATGTAAAATCGCATCTGGACCACCACCGCTTTTAATATCTAGCTGTAAATCTCCTTCCGCTAATGCTCCAAGCATTTTAAATAAACCAATAAAATTACTTTTTCCCGCACCATTAGCTCCAATCAATACATTCATATTATTCAGGCTAAATTTTTCTAAACTTTTTATTGATTTATAACCTTTAACAGTAATTTCTTTAAGCTTCATCAAACTAAACCTGTCAATAAGGATGCTGCACTCTTGATACAAAAATTTCCCATATATTTTCTAATATCCATCAATTCATTTATGTTTCTGATCACTACCCTACGCTTAATATATAGCTTACAGTAACACATCAAAATCCACATTCCCCGCGCCATTCAAAACCATAAAATGTTTACCTCGCGAGCGAGAAATCAAAGTCACGCCTGATAATTGCGCCATTTCTAAGCCCATTTGCGTAGCCCCTGAACGGGACAATAAAATCGGAATACCCATTTGTGAAACTTTAATCACCATTTCCGAGGTTAAACGCCCCGTGGTATAAAAAATCTTATTATCACCAGAAATATCATTCAGCCACATATGCCCCGCAATGGCATCGACGGCATTATGCCGACCGACATCTTCGACAAATAATTCCAACTGATCGCCACTATATAAAGCACAACCATGTACCGCTCCGGCTTTTTTATACACTTCATTATGCGCTCTAACAGAATCTAACAGGGCATATAAAGTCGATTGACGTACACGGTTTTCCGGTACGCGAATTTCCTGCAATTTATCCATTAAACGACCAAAAACGGTGCCTTGCCCGCAACCAGTCGTTACTGTACGGCGTTGCATTTGCTCAGAAAAGTCACTGGATTCGCCTGCGGTCACGACAGCAACCGACTCGGTTTGCCAATCAACTTGAACAATTTTAATTTCATCGAGACGCTCAAAAAATCCCTGATTTTTCAAATAGCCTAAGGTTAATAATTCAGGGTGCGAACCAATCGTCATTAAGGTAACAATTTCTTGCTTATCAACATAAATGGTCATCGCTCTCTCGCCGACTAACTGCAGCTCGCGCTCTTGACCAGTTTCATCAACACCAAATACCGCAGTAGATACACTTAATCCTGCATCAGTCATTTGCGGTTTCATAGCTCCCCCTTAGCAGATAATTCATGTAACTGTTCCAGCGTATTAATATTCTCAAAGAATTCAGGCGAAGCACTAAAATCAACTTTCACCCAATTATGCTGTTCAATCCAGCGATCAATTTTACGTTCACCTTGCGCTAAATAATTTTGCAAACTGTCTTTTAATGACGTTTTAAGCGCTAGAAAAACCGGATGTAAACGCTCACCATCAAAGGCCACAGCAATATCCGCATCGCTACTCGCACGTTCATTCAGTAAAGTCGTTAAGCCTTCAGCCGTTATAAAAGGCGAATCACACGGCATCACCAATAAAATCTCATTTTGACAGGCATTTAAAGCCGCATAAATTCCCGCTAACGGGCCGTCGAAATCACTCGTTACATCGCTAATAACTGGATAAGTAAACGATTTATATTGTTCAATATTACGATTAGCATTAACTAATAACTCATCAACAACAGGAGTCATCGCTTGCACGGCATAACTAATCATTGGCTGGCCATTAAAATCCACCAAACCTTTATCTTGTTTATTCATGCGCCGCGCCAAACCGCCAGCTAAAACCACGCCTGATACTTTCGATTGCTTATTCATTCTCTAATTCTGCTACTATGTCACCAACGAAAACCCATAAAAACATTAATATGTCATTTAAGCAATTAGATTTATGCGCGCCTTTACTCCAAGCCATTACTGAACAAGGCTATGAGCAGGCAACACCTGTACAAGAACAATCAATTCCCGTTATCTTACAAGGTCGCGACATTCTTGCTGGCGCACAAACAGGTACCGGTAAAACAGCGGGTTTTGCATTGCCAATATTACAGCTTTTACATAACCAAGAACGACCCGCAAAGCCACATCCAGTGAGAGCTTTAATTCTAACGCCGACACGTGAATTAGCGATGCAGGTGTATGAAAGCTTTAAAATATATGGCAAACATTTACCTTTATATTCTGAAGTTGTGTTCGGTGGCGTTAGTACGCACGCGCAAATTAAACGTCTACAACAAGGCGCTGATATTCTAGTCGCTACACCAGGCCGCTTATTAGACTTACTCAATCAAAAGCAAGTCAATTTATCTCAGGTACAATTTTTTGTTTTAGATGAAGCTGATCGTATGCTGGATATGGGCTTTATTTTAGACATACGCAAATTGATGAACGTATTACCAAAACAACGTCAGAATTTACTTTTTTCCGCAACCTACTCGCAAGAAATAAAAACCCTAGCAGGACAATTATTAAATGATCCTGTTGAAGTGGCTATCGCCCGAGAAAATGTCGCTGCAGATACGGTCACGCAATCGGTTTATGCCATTAAAAAAGAGAACAAACGCGAATTAGTCTCTTGGCTAATCGGTCATAACAACTGGCAGCAAGTATTAATTTTTGTCAGAACCAAGCACGGTGCGGATCGTTTGTCTAAACAATTAATAAAAGATGGCCTGCGCTGTGACGCACTACATGGCGATAAAAGCCAAGGCGCAAGAAGTCGTGCACTGGAAAACTTTAAGTCAGGTAAAGTTGTCGTGTTGATTGCCACTGATATTGCGGCACGCGGTTTAGATATAGACCAATTACCGCATGTTATTAATTTTGACTTGCCTGCACAAGCAGAAGATTACGTGCACCGCATAGGCCGAACTGGCAGAGCCGGCACAACAGGTGAAGCGATTTCTTTAGTCGCTGCAGAAGAGGCTTATTTATTAGCAGCCGTAGAAAAATTACTAGGCAAGAAAATTCCTCGCGTTGAAGACACAGGTTATGAAGCGGTATCACTCGATGTCATCAATAAACCCAAAGCTCAGCCGCGACAAAATCAGCGTCAAAATAGAAACCAAAATGGCCAGAAAAAACAAACAATTAACTCTCGTGCTGAAACTCGTAGACCTAGAAGTAACAACCGATCTAAGGGGTAAGAATTAAAATAATACGCGAACCTTACTTTCTGTAGGAGGGGCTTTTAGCCACCATTTCATATAAGTCGCGGCTAAAATCCCCTCCTCACTCCCCACGCTAATTGACTCTGCAAAAACATAGTAATGAACAACGCTCAAAAAAAACACTACGACATATTAGTCATAGGCGGTGGCCCAGCCGGAACAACGATTGCCAGTTTACTCGCAGAAAAAGGGCGTAGCGTTTGTTTATTGGAAAAAGCGCATCATCCACGTTTTCATATTGGTGAATCCTTATTGCCAATGAATTTACCAATTTTAGAAAAGCTCGGCGTACTCGAACAAGTTGATGCTATCGGCATTAAGAAATATGCAGCTGAGTTCAATTCTACCGATACATTATTAACACAAGATACCTTCTACTTTGCTAAAGCGGCTAATCCAGATCATCCTTTTGCTTATGAAGTTAGGCGCTCTGAATTTGATGAAATTTTATTTAAAAACTGCCAACAAAAAGGCGTAACAGCGCTCGAAGGCATGACGGTAACTGATACTGAACTTAAAGGCTCAGTAAAAAAGATTCACGCAAGGGATGATCAAGGCGAACTGCATGAGTTTAGCGCTCGCTACCTGATCGACGCCTCTGGACGTGATACTGTTCTAGCGCAACAACTCAACAGCAAACATAAGAATCCAAAACATAAAATGGCCGCTATTTACGGTCACTTCAACAATGTTGAACGTAGAACCGGCAAAGATGCAGGTAATATCAGTATTTATTGGTTTCAACATGGCTGGGTTTGGTTAATCCCGCTAAAAGATGGCATGACCAGTATCGGCTGTGTTTGCTGGCCAGACTATTTAAAATTACGCACCACGCCTTTAGCTGAGTTTTTACAACAGACTTTAGAGCTTGTTCCTGAAATACGTAAACGCATGAAGCATGCTCAATTAGACGGTGAAGCACAGGCAACGGGTAATTATTCTTATCAGTCCAGCATTATGTCTGGCGATGGTTTTTTATTAATTGGCGATGCCTATGCCTTTGTTGATCCAGTGTTTTCCAGTGGGGTTTATCTCGCTATGCAAAGTGCTACAAAAGGCGCGGACTTAGTTGACCAATTACTCGAAAAAAATACGCCGCACATGCATTTGATTGCCCAATTCGAAAACTCAGTCGCAGAAGAAATCAAAGCCTTTTGCTGGTTTATTTATCGCTTTAACAGCCCAGCCCTACATAAACTCTTAATGTCATCCGATGAGGCAGCTCAACACCCTGTTAAACAAAAACTCAAATCAGCAGTTATTTCAGTATTAGCCGGCGATGCTTATAATAACCCAAAAATTCGCCTGCCTCTGCGGGCTTTTAAGTTTTTATATCTAATCAATAAGCTAGCTGAATTCAAAAAGAACCACGCATTTAACCGCTTTAGAAAGCAGCAAAACCAAACATAAAACACCTTGCTTAAAACGAGACAGGCACTCCTTGTTGCTCCGACAAAGCAGGTCAACCTTGAATAAGATTGACCTGTAGAAATCATCTAGTACCCACGATAAAACAACCAATTCCAGCCATTGAAAAATGACTCAATACCAACAACAAAAGGAACCCACATGCAGGAAATATTGATTGGCGGCAACGAAGAAACACAAATCATAATGAATGCTGCTATGGGCAACCGCCACGGCATGATTTCAGGTGCCACGGGAACCGGTAAAACAGTTACCTTACAAATCCTCGCAGAAGGTTACTCGCGCTTAGGTGTTCCCGTTTTTATGGCGGATATCAAAGGTGACTTGTCAGGAATAGCGAAACAAGGGAAAGCCCATGAGAAAATCACCGAACGTATAGAAACAATTAAAATTGATGGTTTTCAATTTCGCGCCAACCCTACTGTTTTTTGGGATATTTTTGCCAAAAATGGACATCCAGTGCGCACTACTATTTCGGATATGGGGCCTTTATTACTTAGCCACCTATTAGAATTAAACGATACGCAATCCGGCATCCTTTACAGTTGCTTTAAAATAGCTGACGACCAAGGCATGCTCCTACTGGATCTAAAAGACTTACGCTCTTTATTAAGCTGGATGGCAGACAATGCTAAAGAACTAAAATCTGACTATGGTAATATTTCATCAGCCAGTGTTGGGGCAATACAACGCCGATTATTGGTCTTAGAAGAGCAAGGAGCTAGTCATTTTTTTGGCGAGCCAGCGATACAAATTGATGATTTTTGCCGTACTGATTTTTCGGGTAATGGCGTGATTAGCATCCTCG